>NZ_JBHSHC010000096.1:0-190983 GCF_042652925.1 Effusibacillus consociatus | reverse complement strand
AGAAGCGCTGAGCAAACTGGCGCCCTGGTCGTCGTCCTTGCCGCTGACTTGCCGAATCTTTTCGAAATAAGCATACACCAGCCTCCACCCCTTCACAAGGTGGGGGCTATTTGACGTTCACGAAGTAAAAGTGTCTCTATCGAATGTCAGAGGCATCATGTTTCACTATTTCTTTTTCCCTCCACGGCTTGTATTGATGGTCTCCAAATACCCAAATAACTGTCTGCGGTCAGAGCAGCTACTGAACCTTTCTCTAGGCAAAGGAATCCCCTAAAGGTACGGCTGTTTGATTTATTTATTTTGTTCTGGTTGAATTTCGAATGAAATGTCTCCTCCCAACGCATGTTCCAATACGTTTTGATCCGAACCATCCTCTGGAAAAAAGTTTTGCACCTTCCAATATTGATCTTCGGAACTTCTACTGAAAATGATTTCTTCCCTTCGTTCCATTTCCTTTCCTTTAACTATCATCACGATTGTAACCTCACCATGGGGGTTGCCATCCGTAATCCAAATTTTAAGGTCCTTATATTCTTTTAAGTATGTTCCCTCTTCCCTTAGGGTTTCGATACGTTTTACCCACACATTCTTTGCGTCATCGTGTGGCATGTCAGGCGAGAAATTGTCATAGGAAACATATTCGAATGCAAAATTAAGTTTGTCCTTCAAAACATCTTCGAGCAACAGTTTTGAACGATTTTTAGCAACCAAATACCAATGGAAATCGTCCCACCTCTCTTTTAATATGTCTGTCCGAAACGAACAACCGGAGGATAAGAAAAAAACAGCTAACAAAAATACGAATAACGATACTCTTAAAACGGCTCGACACCTCCCAATCGAATTTCTATACAGATCAATGCTATCTTTATGGAACAGAACAGGTATATCAAAGGGAATGTTCCGCCAGTACTCGAGATAGAAATTACATCCCCCAAAAAGATCAGGCAGTACAAAGAAGAAACACAAGCACTATATATTGTAATGATTCTTCAAAGAAATGTTACTTCTAACATAAAAAGTCGTACCTCGATACGAGGATCGACTAATATTACACCTAGTACGAAGTATTTATGTTATCTACTGAAATCTGGATTAGTGGTATGTAATTCAAATCCTAACTTGCTTTTCTTGATAAATGTTCCAAAATACTGGTCAAATGACGAAAAGTATTGATGGTTTCCAATTCAGTAATGATACCATTCTCATCAATAACTACAACGGTAGGTACTTTTTGAATAAAGTAATTCTCCATTATCTCTTCAGAGCCAATAAAATGGATCTCTGGTGGTAGGGTTTTTATTAGCTCTACATTCAAGTCTCTGGAAACCACAATAATACGCAAACTGGGAAAAGAGGTGGATAATAAGGGAAGCTGTGGAAGGACTTCCTTACAGATATTACAGCCAGCACTTGTAAAAACCAACAATGTATTTTTCCCATTGTTTTCAGCTAGTTTGACTAAATTTTTATTTTGATCCCACTCCCTAAAAAGCGGTGCTCGGTCTCCAATATTCAGTTTCAATTGTTCAATCTTTCCTTGAGATAACCGAAACCGATTTAAGAAATTTGCAATCAATTTCGACAAAAGGAAAATTATTCCTAACTGTATAATCATAAAGATCCAAAGTAGGATGTTTGACCAAACAAGTAGATTCATTGATATCCCCCTATTTATTTGAAAGCAGCATTTGGATACGTTCTCGAATAGCAAATAACTTTATAAAGATTATCGTGACAAATAAAATTGTGTAGCAGATGATTAGCGTAATCCAAAATTTAAAATCGAACGCTTGTCCCAATGTTCCACCTGATAAAATAGCCTGTAAACTTCCCCATACCGAATTAAACTGATATATCCACCAACACAGGATCATGAGTCCAAAGTTTCGTAATACAATCGACCAAGATAACCTATGGTCTCCTACCAATCCCCCGCACCCACAAGATATTTCATTTCGACCTCTAAGAAGATTAACTGAAATTGCTACATTATACATAATCAACAACAGGACAGCCGCTATAGTTGCTTCTTTTTGGAGAAACCCAAACAATAATAAAATTCCTATAGCCATTTCCATCAATACCTCAAACCAAGCATATGCACGAACGAAGGGAGTGGGTAATATTCTGTACTCTTCGACAATGATTATATGTTCATCTATCCTTAGAAATTTTGACCAGCTCGTGGTTAAAAATAAGGTCGATAATACAATCCTTATGAACAGAGTTATTTCATCCATCCTATCACCTCTTGCTGAGATATGTTGTTGTCGCTATACCAATGCGATTGTAATTGATACAAGCGGTAATACTCCTGACCATTTTCCATTAATTCTTTGTGGGTCCCAATTTCAACTAATCTACCTTCCTTCATAACAAGGATTCGATCAGCCATTTTTGCCGCAGCCATTCGATGTGAAATAAAAATTGTCGTTTTATCTTTTGTTAGTGTATGAAACTGCTTAAACAGTTCTATTTCAGCTCGTGGATCCAATGAAGCTGTCGGTTCATCAAGAATTATTACTTCGCCTCCTCGGAATAATAAACGAGCCAAAGCAATCTTTTGCCATTGACCTCCAGATAAATCTTCCCCGTTTATTAGATATTTGCCTAAATAAGTATCATAGCCTTTACTGAAATGTTTTACGAATTTATCAACCCCAGTTTTACTGGCTACTTTTTTTATTTCCTCGATATCTCCGTATCTCTCAACATTACCAAAAGCAATATTGTCCCTCACTGAGAAAGAGTATCTCATAAAATCCTGAAAAACCACGGTGATATTCTTTCGTAAATCTTGTTCTTTAATTTCTTCAATATTTATTCCATCAAAGTAAATTCTTCCGCTACTTACTGGGTATAATCCCATCAAACACTTTATTAACGTAGTTTTACCAGATCCGTTCTCACCTACAATCGCTATCTTCTCTCCCGCACGTATGAAAAAATTAATTTCACTTATACTGTCTGTAAAACTTCCTGTATAGCGAAAAGCAACATTATCAAAAGTAATACCACTTTGTAAAGGGGTAGGAAATGGGTATTCTGATTGAGAGCTTCTTTCTAATATCGGAACTTTAAATTGAATAAATTTGTAAAAGTCTTGGATATATAAAGATTCCTCATATATCTGAGCCACTAGAGAGGAAATCTGATTGATTGATGTCTGAGTCCCTTGTACTGCTTGACTTATTACAACAAAATCACCAATACGCACAGTCGAACTTCGAGTAAACCAAACGATTATCCCAGCAGAACAAGTTAATAAAAGTCCTGAAAACATTTCTAGTCCTAAATTTGACATTTGGTTCCGTCTTAATAACCTTAGTGATTCTCTTGCATTTTCGAAATATGTTTTCGACCATCTATCTAACAGATACCCACCTAACTGAAACAAACGGATTTCCTTCGCTGATTCACGGTTAGTAAGCAGAGATGTAATATACTGCCCTTCACGAGCCTTAGGAGTTTGGTTATAAAGTAACAAAAATCTTCGTTTTCCATATTTTTTTTGAATTATAAATAGTGGTATTGCTGCCGCCACACTCAAAAGAAGTAAACTCCAATGAATTGTTAGCAAAAAAGCTAGATATGATATCAGGCGGATTGTCGCTTGCCCAATCTGAAAACTATTTTTGATTGGAGCTAAAAAACGGTTTCCTACACTACCTTGTATTCTATTCAAGTGGTCATAGAATTCCGGCATATCAAAATAAGCCAAAGGTACAGATGATGTTTTATTTGAAATTATTTTTTGAATATTATAATCAATTTTAATCTCAGTATGTTTGTCGATGTATTCTTGAATTAATCGTATTCCCGACGAACATACAATAATTAAGAATTGTAAAATGAGAAGCCAAAAAACCTTGTTATAATCCATCGATTGTTTCAGTAAGATGCTGGACACAATATTAATAAGTTCTTTTGTTACCCAAAGTGTGGCTATAGGAAGAAGACCCAATACCACTATATTATACATATACCTCATTTTACCTGTTAAATTTTACTAATTCATATAATGTTCACAAATAAATCCAATTAATCTGTTTTTTAAGAAGGAAGAATAAGGGAAACAACCAGTGCAAAATATTCGGGTCGTCTTGTCTTTAGACTCTCCTCCAATGATCGAAAACTTTTTGCAAATGCTCGTTTTTTGTCTGATTTGGTGGAGGTAACCGCGGTTGGTGTGGCCCACACCATTTTAAGTGTTTATCGTGATTTTCATGGGGATGGGAGTAGTACTTCCTTAATGGACAAAGCGCCGGAGCTAGATATGGAACGGACAAAGTCCGTGGTGAAACAATCGGTGCGAATTTCTTCGATTGTGGGGGGCTGTTGTTGTGGAATTATAACCCTGTTTTCGCCGAACCCTTTTTCGAATCATGGGGGTTGAGCCCGAAGTTTGGAAGCTAGAGTAGTCTATTTTCAGATTATTGGAGGGCCGTCCGACATCCCTCACACAGGATTGATTACGTTTTGATGGGGTCCCGGGAGGGACTTTGGCAATCTTAATTCTAAGAGTAGTCCGGATGGATGCTTATTTTTCCGGGTATTTTAATCGATTAAATTTAGTATAAATTTTAAATAAAGTTATTTTGGATGAATTTCATGGGTGATTTGTTTGTCGAGGGGTTAAATCTGGTTAGAGAAAGTGACCGGACATTTTTCAGTTGCATCACACCGCCAGAAGAAGGCCCTCCTCTTAACCGGAGAGGGCCAAAAAAATCACAACGTGTCAAACGCTTCCTTCACTATCCGAACGATAAACTCAAGATCTTCATCAGTCGTCGCAAAAGGCGGGGCTATGGTTAACACGTTATTGAATCCGGGAACTGTATCCCCGTTTCGTCCAATAATGAGTCCCCGCTTTTTGGATTCCGCGATCACTTTAGTCACTTTGTCGGGCTCGGCTGGCTGTTTGATGTCCCGATTCTCCACCATCTCGATTCCGCAAATCAATCCGAAGGTCCGAATGTCCCCGACATTCGGATGGTTTTCAATCACCCGAATCTTTTCACGAAGGGCCACCCCTAGTTGTTCTGCCCGCTCTACCAACCCTTCTTCTTCTATCAGTTCCATATTTTTTACAGCTAGGGCACAAGCAGCCGGATTTCCGCCAAATGTGTTGACATGTCGAAAGTGCCGGTTTGTACCCGGCTCGTTAAAGCAATCCGCAATGTCAGCCCTTACTGCAGTCGCGGAAAGCGGCAGGTACCCGCTGGTGATGCCTTTCGCCATCGTTACAATGTCCGGTTTGACTCCAAAGTTTTGATGCCCGAATTTGCGGCCCGAGCGGCCAAAACCGCAGATCACTTCATCAATGATCAGGAGAACTCCAAGCTTATCGCAGATCTCCCGCACCTTGGGCAGATATTCCGGCGGAGGAACGATCACGCCGCCTCCCGTAATGGTGGGCTCCATGATTACTCCCGCTACGGTTTCTGCCCCTTCCCAATTAATCACTTCATCAAACACTTGCGCACACTCCAAATTACAGCTGCCGTATGTCTTGCCAAAAGGGCAGCGGTAACAATACGGTGGAGCTGTATGAAGAAAGCCGGGTGCCAGCGGTTCATACTTTTGCTTCCGTACCGCCTGGCCAGTAGCGGCAAGTGCTCCCATTGTATTTCCGTGGTAGGCACGGTGGCGGGAGATGAATTTAAATCGACCCGGCTGCCCCTTCTGGTGGTGATATTGACGGGCGATCTTGAAAGCCACTTCATTCGCTTCCGATCCGCTGTTTGAGAAAAATACCCGGTACTCATCCCCAAGCCATTCACTTACCTTTTCTGCCAACCGGATGCCGGGAACATGACTTTGTGTCAGCGGAAAATAGGCCAGTGACTTTAGCTGTTCGTACGCAGCATCCGCCAATTCCTGCCGGCCATATCCGATATTGACGCACCACAGGCCCGACATGCCGTCCAGATACCGGTTCCCGTCAACGTCGGTAATCCAAGCCCCTTTCGACTCTGTGGCGATCATCGGATTCGGGTTATATTGCGACATATGATGCCACATATAGCTGCGGTCTTTTTCCAACAGTTCCTCTTTATTCAACCCCTGCGAGAACGTTTGAAGCTGACTGTTCATGTGTGGGATCCCCCTATTTTACAAAAGTCTTCTGTGAACCGATATGCACTTCACCGTCATCGAACCAGCGGGTTGTGACTGTCTTCTTTTTGGTATAAAAATCGACCCCGTCTTTCCCGTTTGCATGCAGATCCCCATAGAAGGACTGCTTCCAGCCCGTGAACGCAAAGAATCCCATAGGAGCGGGGACTCCGACATTGACCCCCACCATTCCCGCTTCCGCCCGCTGAACGAATTCCCTCGCCAATCTGCCGCTTCCGGTATAAATGCAGGCACCGTTTCCGTAACGGGATTTGCTGATTGTTTCAACACCCTCGTCAAAATCGGCCACGCGGATTACACTCAACACCGGGGCAAAAATTTCGTCACGCACAATCACCATTTCAGTGTTTGCGTTGTCAAAGATGGTGGGACCAAGGAAGTATCCCTTTCCGTGATCCGCCGCATCCTGCCGACCATCCCGTACTAGATTTGCGCCGGCCTCGATCCCTCGGTCAATATAATCATGAACCCGTTCCAAATGGTAGGAACGGATGACGGGGCCCAGATCGACACCCGCTTCGAGGCCATTGCCCATTTTTAATGCGTTGGACTCATCAATCAGGTGTTGAATGAACTCATCCGCCACAGAGTTAACCACTACCGCAACACTGGCTGCCATACAGCGTTCCCCCGCACAGCCGAACGCAGAACTGACAATCGTTTTCGCTGCCCTTTTCAAATCGGTGTCGGGCATCACCAAATGATGGTTCTTCGCCCCAGCCAATGCCTGAACCCGCTTCCCGTTAGCGGCCGCAGTCTTATAGATATACTCTGCGACAGGCTGGGATCCGACAAACGAAATCGCTTTCACGTCGGGATGCTCGAGAAGACCGTTGACTACTTCATGTGCTCCGTTCACGATGTTAAAGACTCCATCCGGCAGACCGGCCTCTTTGAGCAGTTCGGCAGCCCGAATTGAGGACAGGGGTGTGCGCTCCGAAGGTTTTAAAACAAACGTGTTGCCCGCAGCGATTGCAATCGGGTACATCCACATCGGGACCATCAGCGGAAAGTTAAACGGGGGAATACCGGCAACCACTCCCAGGGGGAAGCGGCGAACCTCACAATCGATATCTTTCGCAATGTTGGGAATCGTCTCCCCCATCATCAGGGTAGGCATGCCAGCTGCAAATTCAACCATCTCGATACCGCGGAGAACCTCCGCATGGGCCTCTGCCAAGTTTTTGCCGTTCTCCAATGTGATCATCCGGGCCAACTCATCTTGATGTTGAGCCAGCAATTGCTGGAACCGAAACATCACTCGTGCACGCTCTACAACGGGCGTTTCACTCCACTCCGGAAAAGCGGACAGTGCAGCTTTTACCGCGGCATCCACATCTTCCTTTGCAGAAAGAGGCACCTGAGCCAGAGACTCCCCGGTAGCCGGATTGGGGACATCTTCATAGCGATCGGTATTGGCTTCCACCCAAGCCCCGCCGATATAGTTTTTCATTTTCCCTGTCACAATTGTGGCACTCATTCGTTCAACCCCTTTGCCGAAATCGTTTTATTTGGTACTGTGAGTGTAACAGAAGCATGAAACGTGAAGCACGAGACGACCTGTCACCTTTTTGCGGAAACGGTTCTTACATTTTGTCAAACGGACGGGAGGAATACCGCTTGAATAAAGAATTTACGTTTACAGTCGCAGACGTTCTGAAGCGTCCTTTATTCCAACATGCAGAAGTCACGGCAGGCAGTCGCGGTTTATCCCGCCCCATCCGATGGGTACACGTTTTGGAGGCGGCTGAGAGCGGCTCATTTCTAAACGGCGGTGAACTCATTCTCTCTACCGGTGTCGGCGTTGGGGATAACAGAGAGAAACGTCTTCATTATCTGCAAGAACTGATTGAGCGAAAGGCAGCCGGTCTGTGTATCGAGTTGGGTGAGTATATTCCAGAAATTCCACGGGACCTGCGGGAACTGGCCGATCATCACGATTTTCCGTTGATCGCTTTTCTTCGCCCTGTCCGTTTTGTTGACATCACCCTGGATCTGCATGAAAACATTGTAAACCGGCACATTCAAGCTCTCCGGGATCTGGAGTCCTATTCCCGTGATCTCCAGCGGCTTACTTTGCAGGGGCAAAGTCTGTCCCGCATCCTGACCCATTTTCAGGGTGTGGTTCATACTCAAACCTTTTTCCTTCCAATGGACGGACCTCCATTATTCGCACCCACTATGTCACAAACCGTACAAAATGAGTTGACCGGGTTGCTGAAAACTTCACTCCTTTCTGCTACTGCATCACCGGATAGCACCGGCTTGCTGCCCATATCGGAAAGAAAACAGATTCTCTATCAACCAATCACGGCAATGGGTCAAACACTAGCATATCTCGGGGTGATTTTGTATGAACAGGAGCCGGATGAATTCTTATTTCTCACGTTGGACTATACAGCAACAGCGATTGCCCAGATATTGCTTCGCAAAATGTTTGCACAAGAACGAGAGCTCGATCATCAAAACCAACTGCTGGACGATCTCCTGAATGATCGGCTCCGAAACGAAGAGCAAATTCGCATGCTCCTGGGCATTCAATCAAACGCTTCCGACATACCTTTGTATTTAGCGGTGATAATGGAGGTTCATATGGAACGCCCAAGGTATGAAGAAGAAACCGATTCCCCTTTACACGACCTGGTTGTTGTCTTCCGGACCATTTTGACCCGTTGGAAATTCCGGCCATTGGTAAGGAGTAAAGGGAGCCGTCTCTACCTGCTTTTGATTGAAACCGGCCAGATGATTGACAAACGGAAACAACTGAAGGAGGCAATGACCGAAATTGAACGTGTGTGCCGCAAAGCACTCGGATCGGAAGCGGAAATCCGTTTTGGCGTAGGACGACCTTCCGATCGTTACTCGGAGGCAAACCGGCAGTTTCAAGAAGCCGAACAGGTGCTTTCCTGCCCGATTGCAGGCCCTTTTTTCGAAGACCTGGGCATTTATCGTTTGCTCCTTCAAATGAATGACCATTATGCACTGAATTCTTTTATAGAAGATTATCTGGGCCCGTTGCTGCGGTACGACGAACAACACGGCAGTCAACTGGTGTTGACACTGCGGATATTTCTGGATCAGAACTGTTCGAAACAAGAAACATCCGAACGATTATTCATTCGTCGGCAGACCCTGTATCACCGCTTGGACAAAATCCGAGACCTTCTAGGAGATTCGTATATGTCCCCAGAGCACCGACTTTCTCTTGAATTCGCTCTTCGGGCACATGACTGGGTGCACAAAACGCCGAGACTGTTTACCAGGTGAAATAGAAAGGCGAGTCACATGAACGGGACCCGCCTTTCTCATGTTTCAGGAAGCAAAAGAGGACTGTGTGTCGGTTGAGGTAATCCTGCTGTAATGGGACTCACTTATTACACTTGGATTGTTCCGCATAAACCAGGTATAGCACAGTAATGAAATAAGCAGTCCAATCGTCCATGCATTATCCCAGACGGAGGTGATCCCTATCGCTTTGCAGCCAAACGGAACGGCAATCCCGATCAGCAAGGCCCAGACGGCCTTTTTGTTCACTCCGCTGCTATAACTGTACATTCCATTTGGACGATACAGTTCCACCAGATCAATCCTTTGTTTACGAACCAGCCAGTAATCGGCAATGGCGATTCCGTCGATCGGGCCAAGCAGCGCACCATAAGTTCCCAGCCATAAGAAAATATAATTTCCGAAGTTCTCCAACAGGTACCACGGCTGCATCAGCAAGGCCACCAGCCCCGTGATAATAGCTCCCATTCCGAACGTTAACTTGCGAGGCCACAAGTTCTCAATCGCCCGTGCCGGAGCCACCACGTTCGCCGCTACGTTTGTTGTAAGGGTTGCAAGAATGATTCCGAGAGTTCCAAGGAAAATCACGAATGGAGAAAATTTGGCCAGGATGGCGGCCGGATCCCAGATCGCTTCCCCGTACACCACCAGAGTAGCCGATGCAACGGCTACGCCTATGAAAGAGAAGAATCCCATTGTGGTAGGCAGCGAAGATGTTTGCCCGACGATTTGTGCCTTTTGACTCTTCGCGTACCGGCAAAAATCTGGAATGTTCAGCGCAAGAGTTGACCAGAAAGCAATAGCCCCGGTGAGAGCCGGAAAGAAAACTTTAAAGAAGTCCCCGGCAGACGTAAATTTTGATGGGGCGGACAACATGGGACCCCATCCTCCCGCTGAGGTGAATGCCCAAACAAGAAGAGCCAACGCCATCACGATTAATGTCGGGGCAGCCCAAAACTCCATTTTTCGAATCGCTTCCGGCCCCCGATAGGCGATCCAAATGTTCAGTATCCAGAATCCGATAAAGGCAATCATCAAGTGACCGGGAACGTTCTCCCAAGCGCTCATCGCGACCAACAAAGTATCTATGGCAGCCCCGCCAAACCAGCAGTTGATGCCAAACCAACCGGCTCCTACGATCCCACGTGCCAGGGACGGAATATGGGCCCCCTTTTCACCAAACCAAAGACGTGCGTATACCGGATAGGGAATTCCATACTTGGTTCCGGCGTGGGCGTTGAGGAGTATCGGAATCAGCACGATTAGATTTCCAAGGATGATGGTGCCGATCGCCTGCCACCAGTTCATTCCGAGTGAAATCAGACCGGCCGCAAGGGAATAAGTAGGCAGACAGATCGCCATTCCAATCCATAAGCTGGCGAAATTGTATGCGGTCCAAGTGTGCTCCTGCTTGGTGGTCGGCCGCAGCCCTTCATTGTATAATGGACTCTCATGAATCTCACGAATTCCCTCCTCCGTCAATGTGACAATGCCGTCCTCTTCAACTTGCGTCTTCATTGATGTTCCCCCCCTCAGGGATTAACTGATTGCCTACGGGAGCAGCTCCACCATGTCACCATAAGTTTCCGGTCGGCGATCCCGATAGAATTGCCACAAATCACGCACTTCGTGAATCAGGTTTTTATCCATCTCGCCAATGACAACTTCATCTTGATCACGGCTTCCCATCACAACAAATTGTCCACGCGGATCGACCAGATAGGATTGGCCGTAAAATTCGCCCATGTTCCAAGGTGCCTCATAGCCCACGCGATTGATGGCAGCGACATAATAGCCGTTCGCTACTGCATGGGCAGGCTGTTCCAGCCTCCAGAGATACTCGGACAGTCCCGCTACGGTAGCCGAAGGATTGAACACAATCTCGGCTCCGTTCAATCCGAGCAAACGGGCTCCCTCCGGAAAGTGGCGATCATAACAAATGTACACACCGATCTTGGCGAACGCTGTTTTAAAGACCGGATATCCGAGATTCCCCGGTTTAAAATAGTACTTTTCCCAAAAACCATGCCCTTCTTTTCCAACCCCGACATGCGGAATATGTTGTTTCCGATACTTCCCCAAAAAAGTGCCGTCCGCGTCAATGACGGCCGCGGTGTTGTAGTAGACGCCGATTCCCGCTTTTTCATAGACCGGTACAATCAGCACGGTTCCAAGTTCTTTGGCGGTTTCCTGAAAAAGCTGAATGGTTGGTCCGTTCGGCACTTCTTCCGCCGACTCATACCATTTGGTATTCTGTTCCGCACAAAAATACGGCCCATAAAAAATCTCCTGCAAGCAAATGATCTGCCCTCCCCTGGCTGCCGCATCCCTCACTAGACGCAGATGCTTTTCAATCGCCTTCTCCTTGTGAACCGAAACAGGTTCATCTCCATGTACGTCGTTTGACGCTTGGATGAGTCCGATTTTCACTTTATTTGGCATTTGGTAACCTCCCCGCTGGAATCCTGTCTAAATCATTAAGGCCGAGTGAATTTCGCACGTTTCACGAATTCTCCGGCTCCCGCCTCACCCACAAACTGCTTTTCCCGGATCACGTAGGATCCTCGCAGAAGAACGCTGACCACCTCACCGTGCACTTTCATTCCTTCAAACGGATTATAATCGACATTCATATGGTGAGTTTTTGCCGATAAAGTTCTGGTGGCTCCGGGATCAAATATCACCAGATCCGCATCGGATCCAATTGCTATTGTTCCTTTCCGAGGATACATGCCAAACAGTTTGGCCGACTTTGTGGAGATGATGTCGACGAACTGATTGAGGCTGATCCTTCCCGCATGAACTCCCTCTGAATAGACGACGCCAAAACGATCCTCAATTATGGGCCCGCCGTTTGGAATTTTGGTGAAATCCCCCCTCCCCAGTTCCTTTTGTCCTTTGAAATTAAAGGAACACTGGTCAGAACCAACCGTTTGCAGGATTCCATTTCGAAGGGCATTCCATAGCACTTCCTGGTTCCACTGTTCCCTCAGCGGAGGCGACCAGACGTACTTGGCCCCTTCGAAGTCGGGCTTTTCCAGAGAGTGAATATCCAAAGCGAGATATTGCGGGCACGTCTCTCCGTAGACCTGCCATCCTTTCTCCCTTGCCTCGGCTATACGCTTTACAGCTTCGGCACACGACACATGGACAACGTAGAGTTGGGAATCCGCCATTGCTGCAAGAGCTGCGGCACGCCCGGTTGCCTCTCCTTCCGCTTCCGGCGGGCGGGTAAGTGCATGATAGATCGGATCTGTGTTGCCCTCAGCCAACGCTTTTTTCGTCAAGTAATCTATTACATCGCCGTTTTCTGCATGAACCTGTACGAGAGCCCCCAGTTCTTTGGCTCGGACCAATGTCTTGAACAATGTCTCATCATCCGCTTGCAGGACGTTTTTATAAGCCATGAAGACCTTGAGTGAAACAATCCCTTCTTCCGCCACGACATATTCAAGCTCTTCCAGCACCTGATCATTCGCCTCGGCGATCATCAAATGAAACCCGTAGTCGATTGATGCCTTTCCCTTCGCTTTTTCATGCCAAATGGAAATCGCTTCGCGCAGCGATTGCCCTTTATTCGTCAGACAAAAATCGATAATGGAAGTAGTTCCCCCAAATGCGGCGGCCCGTGTACCCGATTCAAAATCATCCGCTGTCACCGTTCCGCCAAACGGCATATCGAGGTGTGTATGAGGGTCAATTCCACCCGGAAATACATAGCAGCCACTGGCATCAATCACTTCGGATCCATCTGCATCAAGATGTTCTCCGATGGCTGCAATTGTTTCTCCCTGAATCAGGATTTCCGCCTGATACGTATCGGAGGCGGTTACCACTGTTCCGCCTCGAATGAGAATACTCATCCGTCAAATCCCCCTTTTCTCTGATTAGCTTTCTGAATTACAAGACCCTTGAGCCGATAATGCTGCTTGCCGTTCGTTCCACGACTGCGGCGGTTGGCCAGTTGGGATTTCCACCATTTGAATTGTGCCGTCAACCGGGCAAACAATCGAACAGAGATTACAGCCGACACAATCATCTTCCCGAACGACCAACCGCTCCTTACCGGTTGCTTCATTTCGAACGATGTCAATACATTGATGGGAGGCATCCTCGCAGGCAATATGGCATTTGTTGCAATTAATGCAAGTCTCTTCGTTGATCCGGGCGACAATTCGATAGTTGAGATTCAGATTGCCCCAGTCCCGGTAGGTAGGAACGGATTTCCCGACAATGTCCATTACCGAGCCAATTCCTTTTTGATCGAGATAATTGTTCAGCCCGTCGATCATGTCTTCCACAATCCGAAACCCGTGATGCATCACCGCTGTACAGACCTGAACACCAGTCGCTCCCATTAACAAAAATTCGACCGCATCACGCCATGTGGAGATTCCCCCTATTCCGGATATTGGAATGCCCACGTATGGATCACGTGCACACTCAGCTACCATGTTCAGTGCGATCGGTTTTACCGCCGGTCCGCAATAGCCTCCGTGGGCTCCTTTTCCATCCACATGCGGAATCGGCAGCCAGGTATCGAGATCCACTCCCATTAAACTGTTGATCGTGTTGATCATGCTTACCGCATCGGCACCGCCTTCCTTTGCCGCCCTTGCAGTGAATCGGATATCGGTTATATTGGGAGTCAGCTTAACGATCACCGGTGTCCGGGCAACCTCTTTTACCCATTCCGTCTGTTGGCGAACCAGATCCGCCTGCTGCCCCACCGCCGATCCCATTCCCCGTTCCGCCATCCCATGCGGACAACCGAAATTCAGTTCGAGACCGTCAACACCAACCGCTTCAACTGCCTTGACGATTTCGTGCCACTTTTCCCGTTTTGGCTCAATCATGAGAGAAGCAATAAGAGCGTGTTGGGGAAACCGTTTCTTTACTTCCTCCATCTCCTTCAAATTGTCTTCCAACGGTCGATCCGTGATCAGTTCAATGTTGTTAAATCCCAGCACCCGCTGGCCGCCATGGTGGAGTGCCGCAAATCGGGACGTGACGTTGATGATTGGCTCCCCAAGTGTTTTCCAAACAGCTCCGCCCCACCCCGCTTCAAATGCACGCATCACCTGATACCCGGAATTCGTCGGAGGAGCCGATGCCAGCCAGAACGGATTGGGTGACTGAATTCCAGCCAGATTGATCCGCAAATCCGCCATTTTTTCGCCTCCTTACTGCGTTGATCCAGAGGATCGTTCTTCCAATGTGGAGTGAATTGCATAAGCGGCTTTCTTGCCTTGTTGCGCCGCATCGACCACCATTGCGTCCGTTTTTCCACCCTCAAATATGAAATCACCTGCGGCGAAGACATTAGGTTGGGAGGTTTGATAACTGTCTGGTTCTACCAAGGGGATTCCATTGGTATGTGCGAGGCGAAACGCTTCGATCAGCGGAATCTGCCGCTCTTGCCCGATGGCTTTAATTACGTAATCAATCTCTATCGTAAATTCACTGTTTGGAACAGGGAGTGGCCGTCTGCGTCCTTTTTCGTCCGGGTCTCCCAGTTCCATCCGAATCAACTCAAGCCCCGTCACCTTCCCATCTCTGCCCAGTATTCGTTTGGGTGCGACCAGCCAGCGGAACTCCACCCCATCCTGTTTAGCGAACTCAAATTCAAACTCGTATGCGGTCATCTCTTTCTGTGTGCGACGGTAAAAAATTTGAACTTGAGCAGCCCCAAGTCGCTTAGAGCAAGTGGCGGCGTCAATTGCTGTATTTCCGGCTCCGATGACAGCCACTTTTTTACCGACAAAATCGGTGGACAATGGTTTCGTTTTTGTCTCTTCGACTAGCGCAATTGCATCAAGCACTCCCTCAAGACTTTCTCCTTCAATGCCTAACTGAGGCACAGACCCCATTCCTGCCGCGAGCAGTACTGCATCATAGTGATCCAGTAAGTCTTGTGGGCTTACATCAAGCCCCACTTTGACTCCATAGCGGAATTGCACGCCGAGGGCCTCCACCTGTTCCACTTCCCACAGCGCAATCTCTTGAGGCAGACGGAACGAAACGATGCCATAAGTATTAAGTCCTCCCGCTTTCTCTTTCGCCTCGTAAATCGTTACTGCATAACCGAGTCTTGCCAGTTCCCGTGCAGCCGACAAGCCCGCCGGTCCTCCCCCGACAATCGCCACTTTCCGTCCATTTTGTTCCCCGGGCTGGAATAAGACCGCATTGTTCTGGATCGCCCAATCGGTTGCGTGCCTCTGCAGCAGCCCAATCATGATCGGTTTGGATGCATCGTTCAGTACGCAAGCCCCCTCACACAGTTCCGAGGTTGGGCAAACTCTCGCACAACTTGCCCCAACTGGGTTGGATTCCATAATGGTCTTGGCGGACCCGTACAGATTCCCCGTTGCAATTTTTTTGATAAAAGACGGAATATCAATGCCTGTCGGACATGCTTTAATACAGGGCGCATCATAGCAATACAAGCAGCGGTTTGCCTCATCAATCGCTTCTTTCGGCTTCAGTGCCGGGATGACTTCGGCAAAATTGGCACTAAGTTCGGTGACAGGGACGAACACTTCCCGGGCCATTCTGGTACCCCCTTAGCAGTATTTAATTTTTCATCTTGAGAAATCTGCACTGGATCGTACTGGTAGATAGAATGATTGGAGAGATCTTGAAAAATGTTGAGAGGATTTGTCCGGAGTTTTTCCATTCGGTTTATTTTACAAGCCTGTTTCCAAAAAGATTCCTGGACGCGTTGTAATCTTTTTGGTTAAAACTGTTTTACATTTTGTAAAACGGGGGCTGTCGAAATAAAAAATAGACCCCTAGTTCTGGAGCAGGGAGTCAACTCGAAATAAGCAGCAAAAGGTCCGGCAGCGATCACAGGCGCAAATTTGATCCCCCTATTCCTGTCGCCGAACATAAAAAACTATCGCTAAAACGAAGTGAACCAACGGAACCCCTATCACCCATTGAAATGCGGGAGCCCCATGGAGCAACCACGAGGGAAGAAACAACAAAATCCCGCTCAACAGCGAGAATTCCCACGATTTCGCTTTGATGGCGGGGATCAAAAAAACCACAGAGAGAATCAACACGACTCCTACGAAAAAGCCTAACATCCACATTCCGATCACCTCTGCCTGATTTCTAGGGGATCTTACATTTTCCGTGGCGAGTCTGGACGCTCAGATACTTCTTTCTCACTGTTTGTGAACAGATTTCATCCCATAAAACACTTTTTCATATGCCGTATTTGCGTTTTGCAGCAGTTGAAGTCTCTGAGAATCCGGAATCCCAGGTTCCGCCAGAATCTGTCGAACAACCCCAATAAAAGTGAGATGCAAGTCTAAAGCCTTGCAATTCGAATCCGCAACCTTTTCACGAAATATTGATTCAAAAGATGAGACAGACCCAAACTCCATGAAAAACAGCCTCCTTTACTGAGGGAATCCATGTTCTTGAAGATCATTTTCAATAGATCAGTTACCGATTCCTGCTTTCGCGCTGGAAATAAAAACGGGAGCATCACCAGGACACTCCCCTTCCCATTTAGGATTACCGCTTTACCTTCACAACATAAGTATCTGCAATGCGATCGTGCAATGCCCTCTTTTTCGAATCGAACGCAGCCATGATATACCCGATCATCAATATGATTGCGGAAACCAACTTTCCAATGATTTCGCGAAGCAGAGCGGTTCCCCAGGATACTTTGCGGCCATCTTGTTTAATGACCCGAATCCCGACCGCCATCTTACCTAAGGTCTGACCGTAGAGGGCGGTCAATCCAACGAAATAAAGGACGTTTATCAGGTTAAGTGTTAACTCGACTCCGAGGGGAGGATTCATAAAATCAACATCCAACAAAACGTAGACGAGAATAGTAAATCCCGTTAAAACAAGAAAATCCAAAAAATTTGCCCCGAATCGAATCCAAAATCCAGCGTACCTGGTTTCCTCACTCACAATTTCATTTGGTTCCATTCCTAAATTCCCCTTTCATTATGGTTGAAATAGGTATAATAGCCGAGGTTCCTGAGAGATTCTTGGAGCTGCCCCCTGCAATAGTTTCGTAAGCAGGGATTCGGCTTCCTGCTTGCCGGACAGGATGGAACCGAAAGAAAACTTGGGTTCATATTTCACAACCTTAGCTTTCTCAAGCCCGGCTTTCTTTATTGCATACCTGGTGGCATCTTCCAGAGATCCGAATTCGTCGATCAGGTTCAGCTCTTTCGCTTGCTGTCCGGAATAAACCCGGCCGTCCGCAATTTTCAAAACTTGTTCTTTCGGAATCTGACGGCCATTGGAGATTATATTCACAAATTGCTGGTAACTTTCATCCACAAGTTTTTGAAACACCGCCCGTTCCCCTTCAGTCATTTCCCGAAGCGGATTTCCAATATCTTTGTACTGGCCGCTTTTGATGACATTCTCCTTATATCC
Source organism: Effusibacillus consociatus (assembly GCF_042652925.1). Classification (NCBI taxonomy): domain Bacteria; kingdom Bacillati; phylum Bacillota; class Bacilli; order Caryophanales; family Alicyclobacillaceae; genus Effusibacillus; species Effusibacillus consociatus. The sequence continues at coordinate 173,145 of NZ_JBHSHC010000096.1, read as the reverse complement.
AAGCCAATCGGCCGTTTTCTGGTAATTGGGGATCGAGAAGATTACCCCGAGGCTGCCCGTTAATGTAGCCGGATTGGCGAAAATGCGATCGGCGGGAGCCGAGATATAGTAGCCTCCGGAAGCAGCTACGGCGCCCATGCTGACGATAACCGGGTTGCCCCTTTTTTTCATCTCCATGATTTTGTTGTGGATTTCATCCGATGCAACCACTTCCCCGCCGGGGCTGTTCACTCGAATGACTACCGCTTTCACGTTCTCGTCTTTCATCGCTTGATCCAGCTGGGAGATAAAATCGACCGAGTTGAAGTCGCTGGTAAAACCCGCATTTTGGGCGATTACTCCGTCAACGGTTAATTGAACAATTTTGTTCCGACCGCTTCCTTCCACCAGATTTTCTTCCCATTTATGGGGAGACCCGCTTGCTGAAAGTCCTTGTCCTTTTACTGCCAGAACCAGGATCAATAGTACAAACATACTGCCAATGATGGTCCAAGCCCAACCTTTACGGCCCATAATTCTCACCTCATCTGTTCATTTTAGACAGAAGGGAGTGCCTCTAAGCACCCCCCGCCGTTTTATTGTGACAAAGAAACCAATTCAGCTTGTGCCAGACGCTGCTTCTTAGCTTTTCGGAAGTGCAGCAATTCATACACCACCGGGATAATTACAAGCGTCAACAGAGTGGCTGCAGACAACCCTCCGATGACTACAACTGCCAAGCTTTTCGATACAAGACTGCCCATCTCAGCTTCCCCAAACAAAAGCGGAATCATGGCAAAAATGGTGGCAACTGCGGTCATCATGATCGGCCGCATCCGAGTGGCCCCGGCTTCAATAAGAGCTTCCCGGATCGTCATGGTTTCCTCGTTTTGCTTCACGCGATCCAACAGTACGATCGCGTTCGTCACCACAATTCCGATCAACATCAAGGCTCCAATCATGGAGTTCGGATCAACTGGAGTATTGGTAATCAACAAACCAAGCACAGCCCCTATCGCAGCAAGCGGCAGGGTAAACAAGATTGCCAACGGAGCTCGTAAAGTTTTGAATGTCATGACCATTATCAAGTAGACAACCCCGATGGATGCCGCCATCGTTTGGAACAATTCACTGAATTGATCCGCTTGCAATTCAACTGCCCCACCGGTTTTCAACGTGACTCCATCCGGCAGCGACAATACACCGGTTTTCACCGCAATCTCTTTTGAAATATCGGACAGCTTTTTCGGATCTACTGCCGCCGTGACCCGTACATATTCCTGGCCATCTTTTTTCAAAATGGTACTTGGTTTCTCGGATCTTTCAATCTTAGCGATCGAACTCAGCGGGACGGCACCTTCTCTGGTTGCTGCCTCGATTTTAGATAGATCCTCTTCGGAAGTAGGATTCAGGGAACTGTCCAACAGCACGACGGTGTCTTTTCCATCCAGCTTCATCATTCCGATCGGAGTCGGATTGAGAAGCGAACGAATCTGCATTGCGACTTCCTGCGGATTTGCTTTTGCAGGATTCACTACTATAGTATAGACCGGTTTCAGTTCTTTTTGATTGGTGGTTACTTTCTCAACACCTGGAATGCCCTTAACCTCGTTCATTACAGTATTGGAAGCTTGAATCAGATCCTTTGGATTCTTTCCAATCAAATCAAGGTGAATGTTCGATCCACTGCCACCCGTCATCGACATGACATCAACCGACAGATCTGCCCCGGCATATTTCGATTTCTGACTTCTGACCTGCTGTGCAAAATGATCGGCATTGACGTCTTTCTTCATCGTCGCGACATATTGCACCAGGGTAGGGGATTTCACCTGGCCCCATTTTGCATCTTCCTCGTTCGTTCCCAACATCATGAACACATCTTTGACTTCCGCCTGTTCCATAATGAATTTTTCGAGCTGCAATGCTCCCTCTTTCACTTTCTCGTAAGGAGTTTCGGTCGGATAGGAAAGTGCTACCTGCATGAAAGAACTGTTGGATGAATCAACAGCCGCTTTTGGCATAACCGCATACAAGCCGATTGAGCCAACCAATAACACAAAGGACATCACGAGCGGAACCCATTTGTGGTTTAACGACCATGCAAGGAGCCGCATATACCGCTCAGGTTTTCTATGTTCCCGCAGTTTCCCTTTTTTCAGAAGACCTGCACTCATTAGCGGGACAACCGTTAAGGCAACGATCAAGGATGACAGGAGTGAATACGTAATGGTCAGAGCGAACGGCAGGAGCAGTTCCTGCATGGATTTTACCAGCCCCATCGGTAAAAATACGGCTACAGTGGTCAGCGTAGAAGAAGTGATTGCGGCTGCCACCTCTTTTGTGGATTCTAGTATTAATTCTTTAGAGATCTGCCCCTGCTGCGCTTTACGATAAATGTTTTCGATCACCACAATACTGTCATCGACCAGTCGACCTACCGCTGCAGCTACCGCACCCAATGTCAAAAGATTCAAGGTAATTCCCGACAGGGATAACAGAAACAGGGTGAGACCCAACGATAACGGTATGCTGACAATCGTAATAAAGGTCATTCGCAAATTCCGAAGGAACAACAGAATCACAATCGTTGCAAAAAACGCTCCCATCAGGACTTCCTGCATCATGGTGTTGACAGAAGTTACGACCATGTCGGAGGTGGCCCATAAAAGGGATGCTTGAATACCTGGTCCATGTTCCTTGTTGACCTCTTCAATCGCTTTCTTCACTTCTTCTCCGATTTTCACCGCGTTCGAACTGACGTCTTTTTGAATGATAATGTCCATCGCTTCTTTCCCGTTGAGGCGGGCAATACTTTTTGTATCTTTCACAACCTCAACACTTGCCAGATCCTTCAGGCGTACCTGGGGGACAACGTAAAAATCCTCAAGTGCTTTGATATCATTTAAATTTGCAACAACTTTCAGGTTTGCAGTTTTCCCATCCAGTGTTTCTTCGCCGACCGCAACGGCCAGATTGTTTGCCTGAAGACCTCCCAGCAAAGCCTGCATTGGCACTTTATTTGCCGCCATCTTGTCTTTATCCAATTTGACAACCACTTGGGTGTTCTTCTTTCCATACAAAATTACGTCGGAAACACCTTTGATTCCTTTAAACACCGGAACGATTTGGTTTTCCGCCGTTTCCATATTCTGACGGGACAGACCGTCTTGAAACGTAAGACTGACCTCCCCCACCGGAATCATCGAGGTATTCAACTGCAGAAAATAGGGTTTTGAAACTCCCTCAGGCAGTTTCACCGCATTGACGAGTTCCTGCACTTCCGTTTTTGCATCTTTCATATCGACGTTTGAGTCAAACCCGATATCGATCTTTGAATACCCGTCACCTGTGACCGAAAACACGTTTTTCTTACCTTTTGCGGAATTGACCGCTTTTTCGATAGGTTCCGTTACCTGCTGCAGCATCGAATCAGCATCAAACCCTGGACCTGTCACTGTTACGGTCACCATTGGATTGTCAGCAGCCGGCAGGAACTCCTTGGGAAGAATAAAGTAACTCATCAACCCAAGCCCCAACGTCAGTATCACCATCAGAATAACAGAAGCTTTGTTTTTAAATGCCCATTTTGTAAACCAAGTCATGGATTTTTCACTCCAATCGGTTTATGTATTGGAACTTCCTTGTATCCAGATATTACATACGAATCATATGGCAGAAGGTTTCAGTTTTTCACAATTTGAAATGAAAATTTTTCCTGTACACGACAAAAAGAAATCCCCTCACAACTGGTGTAAAATTGTGAGGGGAATTTCCGAACCAGTTTTTTCAAACCTCCTTCAAGATCAATTTTACCTGTTGCAGCTTCTGCCCGAATTCATCATCAGACAGAACAGGTACAGCATCGACATCCGGGAGCATGTCCTCAAGGGGAATCCAAGAAAAGCAGCCCAGATATTGCTCTTTAACCGGAATCGACACTGGGTTGGTAAGCCGATAGGCCCGAACCGGCAGCACATGAAGCGGTTTGGTTTTCTTCCAGTGCAGCCGTTCTGCCGCATAGCTGGTGGTATAAATATAGTGGGGTGCCAATTCTGACAAGGTCTCTTCGTCGTAAAGTTCGATATCCTCGACAACTTTGGCGTAATGAGTGATTGTGACCGTCTCCTGTTTTGTTGGATCGAAGTCCGTTAAGGTCTCCTCCAAATCGCTCTGAAATTCCTGTTTGATCAGATTCGCCTTCTGATGCTCGTAGGTGGGGTAGAGGAAAAAAGTGTTTTCCTGCAACCGGAAATCCCTGGTCTCTTCCCGAATGCCACCTTTGCGGATCAATAAAATCTGTTTCCCTTCGTCCAGAGCTTTGATTGCTACCGCCCACTCTTTAAGGGCAACAGGTGGTATGTGTGACATAAACTGCCTCCTTTCCTTCGCGTAGGCATCCGGTGCATGAACGAAACTGTTTACACCAGAATCCTGTAATAAAAGTAGTATAGACAGATCAGATCTGTAAACATGTTACCATTTGGGGGCTATCCGGGACACCATTATGTTTGAAATCCTATCAAATTTGTTATCGTCATCAGCACCGGATAAGCGTGTACACTAATCTTTCCTGACTGCAACACCAAACGGTCCCGCCAGCACACCAGCGCCAATTAGCCAGAAATCTTTGGTCCTTTCGATTCAAATGGGAAAATTAAAAAAGTCGCCGAAGGCGGAATTCTATACGACACCAGTTACTGGGTTTGACCCAGTTCTGGAGTCTCGGTCTGTTGTGATGATGGGTTCGGTGTGCAGTGATTGACTCCTCCTTGGGAAAATGACTCGCCCGTGGGAAATAGCGGACTTTCAGGTACTTATTTTGATATTTTGGGTAGCGTTTTTTGAAATAACGGATTGAAAATCCGTTATTCTTCAAAAGGGGAGGCAGCACCACAACGTCGAATGAAATCAAAGTTTTAGGCCCCCAAAAAAGATGTCATGAAGTCATGACATCTCACTGTGTCGCAAGCCTTGTTCATTCCGTCTTATAAATCACCAAGATCCCCGTTTTATCAAGATGATTGTCTCCCCTGTTGATCAAAGCATATTTTACTTCGACGATCTGTTCATCCCTTAAAGTGGCGAGAAACTGGTTTGCTTGTTTTTCTGCGGATCCGGTATAACTGCCATCAACAAATTCTTTCACTTGCACCACTTGCGGATCACCCTCTCCTTTTTGGTCTTACTTCTTTATATGGTCAAAAGCCCGGATCTAGTACGCTTAGGCCCTCGTCTGTTCGGGATGTATAGTCATATATTTTTTGGAAACTCCTTTGGAAAAACTAACGCAAAAGGAGTGTAGGGAAGATGCCGACATTGATCACAATCATATTGACCATCGTTTTACTTGCTGTTCTGATTTTCAGTTTAAGATTGGTAGTAAACTACCGTCGCAGAAGACTGTAAAGTAATATGAGACAAAAAGACCGCCGTGATCGTCCGGGACGAATACGGCGGTTTTGTATTTCCGATGTGCAAAAGGGAAATATTGCCTGATGAAATTCTTGTCGAATCAGCAGGAAAATTCAATTTTATTTCGTATATAGTAATGGTTGGAGAGGTGGTGAGGAACCATGATGTTAAGCACAAATACAAAGATTTTGATCGGAGTCGGAATCGCAGCTGTTTATGCAGCGGCCATCCTTTATAAAATGTTTGTTGTGTGACCGCTCGGAATTGAGCGGTTATTTTTTCATGAAAGGTACTCCCCCTCATTTTATTAAGGGGGATACGCTCTCTACCATTTCTGGTTGATATTTCTCGACTTTGACAGGAATACCATTCAACACCGCATTCCCGGATATTTCGTCTACGGCCAGTTCATCCGATATTATGTTTGAGTTGACGCCGGCATATTGTTTAGCAGTTTCAAGACGGATACCGGGAAGATTATGGCCCCAGCCATGTGGAATGCTTATGACGCCTGGCATGATCTCATTGGTGATCTGAACGGGAACCTCGATCTTCCCTGTTCGCGAAGCAACTGTCGCGTGTTCTCCGTTTGAGAGTCCGAAACGGGCTGCATCGTCGGGATGAATCCAAAGTGTGCATCGATTGTCTCCCTTCACCAATGGCTCTAGGTTATGAAGCCATGAGTTGTTGGAACGCAGATTGCGTCTCCCAACCAAAACCATATGATTTTGAGGTGAATTCTGAAGCATTGCCCGAAGCCTCTCTACATCCTCCACCAGCGGATCAGGGGCTAATTCAATTTTGCCTGAGGGAGTACCCAAAATTTCCGGAATTCGAGGTTCCAATGGCCCAAGGTCAATGCCGTGCGGATTTGCTTTCAGGACATCCAGATTCAGGCCATCCGGCTTGGATCCGAAGTGGTCACCATACGGCCCCACCCGAAGTAAAAAGTCAAGCATCCTTTCAGGGCCCCGTTCAGCCTTCAGTTGAGCCAAAATTCCCATTGGTTCCCGACCCTCTATCGGTGAGTTTGGATTTTTGACCTCTTTTTCGATCATCTGCATAACAGCGAAATCGTCAAGAGCCTTTACCGGATCACTGCCAAGATCTTTTTCATTCAAAGCAGTCGCCAGATTCAGGAGGATCTCCCACTCATCAAGTTGATCGGACGCTAATTCAAAAACAGGTTGGGAATAGTGACCAATATTTCGTACAGATAGATGGTAAAATGCTAGATCGTAATGAGAGTGTTCTAACGGTGAAGGTGCGGGAAGGAACACGTTCGCATGTCTGGTTGTTTCATTCAGGTAACAATCCACACTGACCATGAACTCCAGCTTCTCTAAAGCTTTCTGCAGCCGATTCCCGTTCGGAGTAGAAAGAGCCGGATTTCCCGCAATTGTAAGGAACGCTTTGATTTGTCCGGGGCCGGGCACTTCCATCTCTTCGGCCATACATACAACTGGCAACTCCCCTAAAACTTCCGGCATCTTGCGAACCCGACTGCGAAACCTTCCGTAGCGGATTCTGCGTTTGCTGCCTGGCTGGCCACTCGAATTTCCTCCTGCAGCAGGCTTTGTAAACATAACTCCACCTGCGCGATCCAAGTTTCCGGTTAAAATATTCACTACATCGACCAGCCAGCTGTTCATTGTTCCAAAAGCCTGTGTACATGTCCCCATTCTGCCATACACAGCGGCTGTCGGCGCAGAAGCAATCTCACGAGCCATTCGCCGGATGGTTTCGGCAGGGATTCCACAGGAAGCAGACACTGCTTCGGGAGAGAAGTCTTGGGCTAATGCTCGAACTTCATCTAAACCGACCACGTGTTCTTCCAACCTTCCCGGATTCACCCATCCATGTTCGAAAAGGGAGTGAATGAGCGCAAAGAGAAATAAAGCATCAGTTCCAGGACGGATAAAGTGGTGTTCATTCGCCTCTTTTGCAGTCAGAGTGCGCACAGGATCGATTACCACCAACCTGCCGCCCCGATTTTTTAACGCCTTGATTCTCGATCTCATATTCGGTGCGGTCATGAGCGAGCCGTTGGATACCAACGGATTTGCACCGATCATCAGCAGATAATCCGTACGATCCACATCAGGTATCGGGATACTGAAATCTCCTCCAAACATCATCTCGGCTGCCAATTGTTTAGGAATTTGATCCACAGTACTTGCGGAAAATCTGTTTCGGGTCCCTATTGCACGTATGAGCATAGGATTGTAAAGTTGGCCGGACAAGTTATGAACGTTGGGATTCCCAAGATAGATCCCTACAGAATCGGCTCCGTACTTTTCTATAATAGGTCTCATTTGGTTGCGAATCTCTGCAAATGCCTCTTTCCATGTTGCCACGTGCCATTCCGTTCCCCGACGGATCATCGGTTGTTTAACACGGTCAGGATCTGCATGGAACTCTTTTAAACTATATCCCTTTGGACACAAATAGCCCCGACTGAATGGATCTTCAGAGTCTCCGCGAATTGTCAGCACTTCTTCATTCTGAGTATGAATTTCCAAGCCGCAAGTAGCTTCACAAAGAGGACAGGTTCTGTAATGGACTTTCTTCATAACTTCCCTCCTGCCTTTTAACAAGGTACACCGAAAATGAGATCGACCGACTGTACTAACCGGTCGGTATTTCTTCCTTCTACTATACTCCTTTTAGAATATTCTTTCAACTAAGAAATTGACTGCTATTTCGATGAATTCGTCCCAAGTTTATTCACCTGTCGTTCTATGATTCTTCTCTGCGACTTTCAATGGGTTGTCTATTCGTCCACTCCTTCCATCTCATCTCCTCATACATTATAAGTAAAAACAACCGATGAATAATAGGAAGTGATGCAATGTCAGATCCAAAAATGAAAGATTTATTAAAGGAACTTTGGAAGGTACTAACAACTCCCCCTTCCATACTTACTCCCCCCCAACAGCAAAATCAAAACACGAACCAAAATCAAAACCCCAAAAAGTAATTACCCTCCATTTGACAATATCCTCACCTTTAAGTGAGGTTTTCTTTTGACTCCAAAAATAAAAAAACGCCGGATTGGCGTCTTACAATGTATACATAAATTCGAGGCATTGAATTTCTGTCTCAAATATGGCTATCACAATTTCCCCACTTTTTACAACCCATTCGTTAGTGTTTTTGTCATGGGAATAATACATGTTTCAACATAACCTCCCTGGTCAAGTTTCATATTCAGCCTTTCCAAAGACTAGTATAAAGAGGGATTGTTACAACCACGTAACAACAAGGTAAACGTTATTTGAAGAATTGGAAGAATTGGAAGAATTTTGTCGAAACTTATGTTCCTCCATAAAGACTCGGGTGGTGTCCGCCTATCAATACCCCGGCTGATCGTAAATGGCAGCCCAGCCTTCAGTAGATTCAAATATACGGATCGCTTTCACCTTGCGGTCTTCCATTAATGTAAACCAGTGGCGTGTGCCGTTCGGAACGGAGATCAGGTCGCCCGCTTCCAGTTCCACGTCGAAGTACACGCCGTCCTTCGGACCTTTGAGGGCGAAGATTCCGTGTCCGTCTACGATGAAGCGGACTTCGTCCTCACTGTGATGATGCTCCTTTTTGAACATATCAAGCAGTTGGTCCAAATTCGGGGTCTTATCCGAGAGCACCACGATGTCGGCTGACTTATAGCCCCTTTTTGCGGAAAGAGCATCGATTTCCGGCTTGAACAGGTTGAGAATCTCCTGCTTTTGCTCATCGCTTAATGCATACTCTTCCTTTAAGTTTCCTTGCAGACGGGAAATATCCCACCGCTCGTAAATTACACCTTGAGTTTCCAGATATTTCGCCACTTCTTCCGGATTTTCAATTCGCTCATTGGTCACATGAAAACGGATTTGTGCCATTTGCTTCTCCTCCTCTAAATTGCCGCCGATGCTGCAGGCGTACTCTGCGGCAAAACACCGCTTTTTTGAATCGACAGCCACATGAATTGATAATGGAACATAAACTCAAGCGCTTCAACATGCCGCTTGGCTTCAAAAGGTGTTCTCCCCCAAGCGTAGATTCCGTGTTTTCGGATCAGCACACCTGGCACCCGAGGATCCAGCCGTCCGCCGATCTCCTCCGCCAATTTTGGGATGTCCGCATAGTTTTCGATTACCGGTACTTCGATACTGGCGCCTTCCTCCCAGATATCCAGCCCTTTAATCAATTCCATATGCGACAGCGTAACTTTCCCCTCGCGGAAATACAGTTCAGATAACAAGTTGTTATACACCGTGTGAACGTGCAGGACAGAACCCGCATCCGTCTCTTGGTAGATTCTCGAATGAATAATCGTTTCAGCGGATGGACGCAAACGGGTCGGTTCAATCGGTTTGCAGTCTTTATCAACCGCCAGAATATCCTCCAGCTGCAGATTCTCTTTATCCTTGCCGCTTGCAGTCACTCCAAACACCAACGGTTCATCGCTCAACTTGATCGACAGGTTCCCCGCCGTTGCAGGCAGCCACCCCTTCTGAGTGAAGTTGTCTGCAATCTCCTTTAATTCCTGTGCGATGCGAATCCGGTCTTCCTGAAAAAAAGTGTATTGGCTCATACGGACACCCCCTTTGTTTGCAATCGTTTGATAGAATCCATCACATCATAAAAATCTTGAAACGCTTCGTGCGGCAGCCCTTCTTCCCTGCATTTCTCAAGCAGCAGGGATCTTGCCAACACCACGTCGGCCAGTCGCGATGCTTTGAGATCGGTGATGCTGTCACCGATTACAACTCTTGTATATTGATCCGCCGGATAGTGCCTGAGAATCGACGGCTTGCACATTCCACAGCCCCCGTCGCATCGCTCATCACAACCATGCGGCCATAGAATTCGGATCGTCTCGCCTGAGAAGTCAGAACCGTTGCAGTAAATCTTGTTGATGTCCCCATAAGGAGCCAGGATCGGCCCGACAAAAAAGTCGATTCCCCCGCTCGTAACAAGAAACTGAATCCCATTCTCCCTGCAATAAGTTACAAATTCGGAAAAGCCTGCGCGAATTTTGACTGCGTCTTCCGCATACTTCACAAGCTCTTCGCGCTTGGCCGACGGAATCAGAGAGAACAGTTTCCCGACTCCTTCCTGCACAGGAATTCGCTGCGACAGAATGTCATCCTTAATCGTTTCCCATCCTTCAGGTGCAAACTTCTCCATCAGAGTCATGATCATGTCGCGCTCGGTAATGGTCCCGTCAAAATCGCAGAAAATCACAATCGGCTTCGCCACGATCATTTGCCTCCCCAAAGTTCAAGTGCTTTCGCCAATTCTGCACTGTCTTTGGCTGCATCCTCGAGAGTTCGTCCCTGAATCACCGCATCGATCGCCGCGACAAAAGCCCGACCGCCAGCAGCAGATCCTCCCGGATGGCCATGAATGCCGCCGCCCGCATTGATCACCTGGTCATTCCCCAGATCATTGTAAAGTTGTGGAACCAATCCCGGATGAATACCGGCAGACGGAACCGGGAACGCCGGTTTGAGTACTTCCTTCGGCTTTCTGAGTTCCTCTGCGATCGCAAGAGTTTCCGCACGTTCCATGGCTACCGATCCATACGGGGACGGATACAGGACCAAATCGGCACCGGCAAGCCGCATCAATTTTCCCAATACAACCGGTGCACTGATCCCATATTGAGGAGACGGATAGAGAGCTCCCGCCAACGCCGGATGGGCCATGATCGGAACATTTACTTCCGGATCTGCCGCCAGTCGGTGCAGGACATCGTAACCGTATGCCAGAACGTTCAACAGGAGAGCATTTGCGCCCGCTTGAACCGCCCGCTTCGCCTTATCGACAATTTCCGTTACCGGTGCCGTCAGGTTCGCCGCATAGAGCACCTTTTTTCCTGTTTCTGCCGAGGCACGATCAGCCGCTTTCAAGCACGCTTCAATCCGCTTTTCAAACGGAGCATACGTATCATCAAAGAAAATTTCATCATCCTTCACCAGATCGACTCCGCCCAGTGCCTGCTGGTAAAACAGTTCGGCCAATGTGTCCGTGTCGTATCCGATGCACGATTTGAAAATCGACATCAGGAGCGGACGGTTCTGTACTCCCAACCGATTCCGAACCCCTTCAATGCCAAACTTCGGCCCCGGGAAGTTCTTCGTGAACTCTGCCGGAAAATCCAAATCGATTAATTTGATCGCCCCGTCCATCGACAGCTTTCCGAAAACGGAAGTAAGAACCGCAGGAAGATCCGGTGTGAAATTGATTGTCGGATAGGCAATTTTAAGCAGCGCTTTGACAGTCCCCTGTTCATCGGAACCCAATTCTTGTACTGAAACTACATGCCCCAGGTGCTTCTTCATCCGCTCCTGCCGTTCTGCGGGCAAATCGGTCCAGGAGCCAACCGTCAGTCCCACTGCTATACCTTGGGCTTTTTTATGAAAATCGCCCCCGCGTCCATGAACCAGATACGTGGCAACAATATAATCTTCTAGTTGCAGGTTACTCAAAATTGCTACCCCCTTTAAAACACAAACGCCTCTTTTCCTTTAAGAAAAAGAGGCGTACTCGAGAACAATTCCTCGCCTCTCATCTCTCAGAATCCATGATTCTGCAGGAGTTAGCACCATTGATACATCAAGTTGCGAATAGAACAGGAAAGCGTTCCATCACGGATGTATCCGGTTGCCGGGCATCATCGGGCCAGTCCCTCAGCCTGCTCTGGATAAGAGTCACATTTGTTGTGAAAATTTCAGTTAATTTTAAACTAGAGAAATCATACGACAGGTAATTCAAGATGTCAATAGACTTTTATTTGTTTCAGCCGTTCGACCGCTTCCCGCAATCGTTCTTCCGGTGCTAAAAGACCAACTCGCACGTACCCTTCTCCGCTTTTTCCAAATCCAATTCCGGGAGCCATTACAACATGGGCTTGATCCAGTACATAGTCTGCGAATTCAACAGCCCCCATGCCGTTCGGAATCGGTACCCATGTGAAGAAGGAGCCCTTTGGCGCCGGGCAATCCCAGCCAAGTTGCCGTAAGCCTCCCACAAACACATCGCGGCGGCTTTCATAGGTCGACACAAGTTGTCTAACGCAATCCTGCGAAGATCTCAAGGCGGTGATCGACGCCCGCTGGATCGCCGGGAAGAGGCTTACATAATAATGGTCTTGAATTAAATTAATCAATGATATCACATCTTTGTTTCCGAGCGCGAATCCAACCCGCCAGCCCGCCATATTATAGGTTTTGGACATGGTATAGAACTCTACCCCGACCTCTTTGGCACCGGGCACTTGCAGGAATGATACCGGCTTTTGTCCGTCAAAACCGATCGCACCATATGCAAAATCATGCGCTGCCACAATCCCGTTTTTTGCAGCAAATTCGACCGTATCCCGGAAAAATGATTCGCTTGCCGTAGCGGCAGTCGGGTTGTTCGGGTAATTTAGGAACATCAGCTTTGCCCGCTGCAGCGTTTCCTGGGACAACAAAGAATAATCCGGCAGAAACCCGTTTTCCCGCAAAAGCGGCATCATCACCATTTCGGCCCCGCTCATGGCAACACCCGACCAGTAGTCGGGATATCCCGGGTCGGGCACCAGGCACACATCGCCTTTATTTAAGAGACATTGGCTGATTTCGACCAGTCCGACTTTTCCTCCGAACAGAATGGCCACTTCCGAAGCCGGATCCAGATCCACATTATACTCCGCCTTATACCAGTCTGCGATTGCTTCCTTCAGTTCCGGGAGGCCCGAGAACGGAGAATAGCGATGAGTGAGCGGATCAAGAACCGCTTCCCGCATCGACTCGACAATATGTTGAGGTGTCGGTAAATCCGGGTTGCCCTGTCCCAAATTGATAACATCGTACCCTTTTGCTATATAGGAATTCGCTTTTCGCACAAGCGCCGAGAAAAATTGTTCCGGAAGCCGCCGCATCCGATCTGCCGGTTGCAAAATCATGAGGAGACCACCCTTCCTTAAAAACCCTTGCAAATAAAAAAATCATAAATCGATTCGACAAAAAAAACAAGCGGATATTTAACCCCGCTTGTTCAAGGTGCAAATCCAATTTTTGATATTTTTCTTTCCGCAGCCTCGGAAGACTCGGTGAAGGTGACAGCTTGTGGATCCGGTGTTTGCGGATGAGGGGTAGTTTCCCCTATCTCCGGCATATCGACCTGGGTAACTTCATCCGGCAGGTCGACCTGCGGTATTTCGGGAGTCTGCCTGTCCAATGCTTTTCCTCCTCCTGTCTGAATCTCCAACATGAGGATAGGATTCCCAAATGGCTGTGAATCTATAAACGGCCCCCAAAACTTTAGAACCGCAGCTTCCGCCGTCGAATCGCAACCGACTGTACAATCCCCATAATAATAAAGTTGGTCAACAAGGACGTACCTCCATAGGAAACGAATGGGAGCGTAATGCCTGTGGCGGGCATCACCGCAAGGTTCATCCCAATGTTTTCAAAGATCTGGAATCCAAACATCCCAATCGCGCCAGTTATAAAAAACGTACCAAACGCGTCAGGCGTGGAGGTTGCAATCTTGACCATCCGCTGCAGCATTATAAAGAAAAGGATAATCAACAGGGAGGTTCCAATAAACCCAAAGTCCTCTCCGATTGCGGAGAATATCATATCGGTTTGCTGTTCGGGAACGAATGCCCCCTGTGTTTGGGATCCACCGGTTAAACCTCGTCCCGGCAGACCTCCGTTTCCGATCGCTATGATCGCCTGATGCACCTGGTATCCCCATTCACCGGCTTTTTCCGGATCAATTACAACTTGAAAGCGAGCCTTTTGGTATTCCTTAAGCGGCAGCAAATCCACCACTTTTAGATACGTTTGCGGAAAAGCGTAGATCGCCACGAAATACAGAACAACAAATATACCGGCCAAGCTCCCGAACCAAATGAGCAGCTTCCGTTTCAAGAACAGTACCATCATTGCACTGAACAATCCGACCATGACCATTCCCTGGCCCAGATCGGGCTCCAGCATGATAAGAAACAGCGGGGCGAACCAGATGGCCGACACTCTCCAAAAATGCTTCAGCCGGAACTCTTCTTCCTTATCTTTCACCTTTGCCATATAAGCAGACATCCCCAAAATGGAAAACAGTTTTCCCAATTCGGAGGGCTGCAATTGGAATCCCGGAAACGGAATCCAACTTTTCTGTCCGTTAATTTCCGGCATAAACAGCACGATCACAAGCAGCAGCATGGTAATTCCATAACCGATCATCAACAGCCTGGTATTGGTAAACATGCGAAAATCAGTCAGTACCAGACCGAAAAAAACGGCAAAACCCAAGGTCTGCCAGATGATTTGCTTCTGGTAGTAGTCTCCCAACCCCGGACGTGTGATGGTTGAAGAGTATACCGCAAGGAAACTTATAACGGAAATGGCAACCAAAACAAAAAGCAGCACAAAATCAAAATCTCTGGCATGGCGCTTGAGCCAGTCGAGACTGACCAACATCTCCACCCGCTTTCTTTATCTTTAACGACATTATTATATACGATACGACATGTAAATTGTTGATTTTCTTGCTAGAATAGTAGTAACAGGATGGTGGAACGATATGAGACTTTCTTTGCCCGACTGGTCTGCCGGACTCTGGTGTCTGCAATTGAGTGCCTTTTTGACGAATTTCGGTTTTTTTATGCTGATTCCTCTGCTGGCTGTCCATTTCACAGATCGCCTGGGGTTGTCTCTTGCGATGGCAGGGACGTTGTATGCGGTTCGCTTATTCTCTCAACAAGGGTTGATGCTTTTTGGCGGAGTGATGGCGGATCGGATCGGCTACAGAGAATCCATGCTGATCGGATCTGTGATTCGCTCCGCTGGTTTCGCGATGTTCGGTTTTATTCAAACCCTTCCGCTGCTCTTCCTGGCGTGCGTACTGGCGGGAGCAGGCGGGGCTTTATTCTCTCCGGCATGGCAAGCTGCCACCACGGAATTGTCCACTCCCGACAACCGGGAACAAATTTTTTCCTGGCGCAATGTTTTCGGAAATGCCGGCCTTACATTGGGACCGGTGGCTGGCGCCTGGATGTCCGGCATGAATATATTTGAATGGATCTGTTATGTTTCTGCCTCCATCTACATAGTGTTTGGAATTCTCGTTTGGATTTTGCTGCCGAAGATACAAGTTGTCAAACGTGATCACCCAAGTTTGATAAACGACATTAAACATATCGCCGAGAATCGTCGTTTTGTTTGGTTAACCGTTTGGTTAATGGGATTTTATATTCTGTATCAACAAATGTACATGGTGATTCCCGTGCTGGCCAAGGAACAGGCAGGACAAGATATTTCCGGTTATCTGTTTACCGGTATGTCAATCCTCATTATCTTCTTTCAACAGCCGATTACACGTCTGATTGAACGTTTTCATCTCCAGCAATTTCCTGTGATGACGATCGGAATGTTTTTATTGGGCATCTCCTTCCTGCCTGCTGCCTTTGACCTTTCCCTGATCACCGTCACCCTGCCTGTGATGGGAATCGCGTTCGCTTCGATGTTGATTCAGCCAACCTCCCAAGCTTGGATTGCCGAAATTGCCGAAAAAGAACTCGTTGCCTCCTACTTCGGTTTTGCCTCACTGTCGGTAGCAATCGGGGGAACGATTGGAAGTTCAGGCGGCGGCTGGATTGTGGACCAGGCTTTTGCAGCTGGCTATACTCGACTTCCGTTCCTCCTTTTTGCCTTGATCCCAATCGGTTGCGGAATCGGGATTTGGCTGTTATGTCGGAGAAAACTTGCCTCTGATCTGAAGATGGAGAAAAGGGGTTCTGCCCTTCGCGTCGAATAAATTTTAGCATGGTTATGATTCGAAAAAGGAGGAACTATGGAATGAAACTCACACGTCATCGCCCCGATTTCATCATGCTCATCGTTATCCTCCTGCTCGTGAGCATAGGACTCCTTACCATTTACAGCGCAAGTATTATATGGGCGTATCAACAACTCAAATTTTCACCTCATCACTTCTTCGTCAGACAATGTATCTTTACTGTACTGGGACTGATTGTGCTGTTTGTGACAATGAACCTGAATTTTTTGAATTGGCGGAAGTTGCTGCTCTTGCTGCTGCCTGCATCATTGATTACGTTGATACTCGTGTTCGCGTTTCCACCGGTAAATAATGTGCATAGATGGATCCCGCTGGGCAGCTTTTCTTTTCAGCCATCTGAATTGGCAACCTTTACCATAACCATCTACGTCGCTCACCTTCTGGCCAAGAAACATGACAAGATTCACGATTTTAAAAAAGGGACGGTTCCCCCTCTGGTCGTTACAGGTCTATTCGCCGGCCTTGTTATGATGCAGCCGGATATGGACGCAGCAGCGTTGATTGTGGCGATCACGCTGGCGATTATGTTTGGTGCAGGTATTCCTGTTGCCCATATCCTAAAAGTAGTTTTGCCTGCTGCCGTATTCGCAATCATAGCCGTGTTTGCATCGGAGTGGCGGAGAGAAAGAATCTTCGCTTTCCTTGACCCGTTTTCCCAGGAAAATCTGCAAAATTTCGGGTTTCAGCAAGCTCACTCTCTCTACGCAATTGCTTCTGGCGGTTGGTGGGGAAAAGGATTAGGGCGCAGTATTGAAAAGTTCCTTTATCTGCCGGAACCCCATACCGATTTTGTATTTGCCATTTTTATTGAAGAATGGGGAATTATAGGCGGAATCGTTCTGATTGGTTTATTCGGAGTTTTCATTTGGCGGTCCATCCGTGTGGCTTATCTGATCCCCGACCGTTTTGGAGCTCTGCTTGCAATCGGCATTACTTCCATGATTGGAATTGCAGTGGTAGTGAATATAGGAATGGTCACAGGAACGCTGCCGGTTATGGGGATTCCTCTGCCGTTTATTACTTACGGCGGCAGCGCCCTCGTACTGAAAATGGCCGCTATGGGTATACTTCTAAACCTTTCGCGATATACAGTAGAGAAAGAAAACCTTCATTCGCCTGGTCTTCGTCGGCAGGTGAATGCCCAGTACAATGCCTAATATAAGGAGATGAGAAAATGCAAACGGTTGAACCAATTTTGCACCCGCTGGGTCACGAAGTTACGATTATTGATCTGATGGAAGGCGGCATGCAGGGACGAACCGGCTGTTATGTCATCAAGGGAGAAAAAATTGCGATCATCGAAACCGGTTCTTCCCATGCAGCCCCCTACATACTGGCAGGACTCAAAGAGCTGGAAATCGCTCCCGAACAGGTGGACTACATTATCGTCACCCACATTCATCTGGATCATTCCGGCGGAGTCGGCTACATCCTGCCGAATTTCCCAAACGCAACAGTGATAGTTCATCCGCGCGGGGCAAAACATCTGATTGATCCGAGCCGCCTGATCGTCGGAGCACGTGCGGTTTACGGCGACATGTTGGAGCAGGCATTCGGTCAGATTCTGCCTGTTCCGGAGGATCGGGTTCTAATCCGGGAGGACGGCGAGACAATCGACTTGGGTGCGGGACGGGTTCTCACGTTTTATGATACACCCGGACATGCACGACATCATTTTTCCATTCACGACCCGGTTTCGGAGGGGATTTTTTCCGGAGATACGGTTGGCATCCGGTACGTGAAGCAATATACGGGCTGGGATTTTGAACCGATTTACCCGTCGACTTCCCCGTCTGAATTTGACCGGGAAGCCGCTTTTGCATCGATTGACAAATTGGAAAAACTGGGAGCCAAACGCATCTATCATGGTCATTTCGGCATGACCGAACCCGCTTCGCTTGCGTTTGAAAGAACAAGAAAAACGGTTGCCGCATTTGACGATATCGCCCGCAGCTGCTATGCCCCGGGGATTGACTTGTCCGTGATTGCCGAAAAACTGGGAGAATATATGAAACAAGACTTGGCGGATCAAGGACATCCAATAACAGACCTCACCTGTTTTGAATTGGATTTGGCAGTCAACTCAATGGGACTCTTATTCACACTGGAGAAAGAATCTCAAAACAAGAAATAATGTGTAGAATTCCACTGTCTGGATATCGTAAGTTCAGGAGGGATCCGTTTATGGACATTCACAAAGAGACTACAGAAGACCTGAAAAATAAACTTCCCAGTGGAGACGCCATTGACAGCATCGATCGCAAGGAGTTTGACAAGTTCCAGAACAACCGGAACCAGCAAGCAACTGTTCCATTACCCCATCTGCCCATGGAAAAAACAATAAAGGAATGAGAAAAAACCACTCGAACCAGGAACACCGCATGATGCAGTTGTTCCACCAGCTTCGAGTGGTTTTTTAGTCTTTGAGCGGTACCTGGTGAACAATAGGATAGCGAGCTCCGGCCGGGTCCATTACGGATTCAAACAAGCAAACCTGTTCCACCCGCCACGTGGAATCATCCAAAATTGATCCCACGGGAATGCTTTCGGCATCAAACGTGGAAATATCCCCTGTACGGGCAAGCGTAATATGCGGAGTAAACTTCGCATAGGCAAACTTCTCAGCGCCTAAAGGACGAAATGCTTGTCGAAGTTCATACTGCAAAGCGAACAATTTTTCTGTCTCTCCACCTGCCCCAATCCAAATCACCCGAGCTCGCGGAAACGATCCCGCACCTTGTAACGACAATTGAAAGCACTGATGGCGAGGGACCACTTCTTCCAAAGAACCGATCGCCTGAGTCAGCCCTCCCTCATCCAATTCACCCAAGAAATTCGTTGTAATATGAAAATGTTCGACTCCATACCAGCGCTTCGCGGGAACCTGCGGGGCAAGAAGAGTTCCAACCTCCATCAATTTTTCTCCCAAATGTTCCGGTATCTTGATCCCGGCAAAAAATCGTCTCACCCTAAGATCACTCCGTTTTTTCCGTACCAGCTTTCCCGAATTCTCCAGACAGCTCGGTGGCCGACTCTCCTTCAAGAATCTCATCCGAGTTTTCACTTGCTTGATACTCTCCATCCCCTTGATATTGTTCTGCAATCGCCTCACGCAGCTTTTCAAGCTCCCGTCCTTCCTCACGATCAAACTGTTCCTGCAGTTCATAAGTATTGATTCCTGCTATTTCAATCCGTTTCTTATCCACCTTTACACCCCATTGATCTTTGATTGTCCGGTCCCTACGAATACAGTATACATTCAAATTGATGATTCTATAGGCATTCATCGGAGGATTTGGAAAAGGACGGTTTTTGGGCATATAGCGCGGTTCACCTCAGCTTTTCCATGAATAGAGTATACATAAACATTAAGAATCATTGGGATACAGTCACCTTAGCCCTCCCGCCCTAACCACAGGGTGAGGAGGGCACTTTTTTGTCCGCATGCCAAATTTTCTACCTTGTACCTGTTTTGTGTTATTATGAAACTTGCAAAGAAATACTGGACAATAAAGGAGTACGGCGAGATGTTGCATAGGTTTTCTCGAACTGAGCTTGTGATTGGTCCGGAAGGGCTCGAAAAAATGAAAAATTCTACCGTCTGCATACTCGGAATGGGCGGTGTCGGTTCCTACGCCGTGGAAGCATTGGCTCGCACGGGTATTGGGAAGTTGGTTCTCGTTGATAAAGACGTGGTGGATATCACAAATATAAACCGGCAAATCCCGGCTCTTACACATACGATCGGACTTTCCAAAACCCAGGTCATGGCGGAAAGGGTAAAGCAAATTAACCCGGAGTGTGAAGTCGTGGCACTTGACATGTTTTTTAACGAGGAAACGAAAGAAGAGATTTTCGGTCTGAACCCGGACTACGTGGTAGATGCAATCGATACCATAACCGCAAAAATTTTGCTCATCGTGGAATGTAAACGGCGGGGCATCCCGATTGTTTCTTCAATGGGAGCCGCCAACAAGATTGATCCTACCCGTTTCCGGGTCGTTGATATATCCAAAACCCAAGTGGATCCGATCGCCAAAGTGATCCGCCGCAAATTGAAAGACTATGGGATTAAAAAAGGGGTCAACGTCGTCTGTTCGACCGAACAGCCAACCAAACCCCGCGAGGATGTCCGGCAGCAGATAGTAAAACCGGAAGTGGAAGCAGGGCCCGGACCTCGCAAAGCAAAACAACCTCCTGCCTCCATCGCGTTTGTACCTCCAGTTGCCGGGATGATTCTCGCTTCCGTTGTGGTGCGGGATATGCTAGGGTTTAAATTGTAAATATGCCATCGTTAAAAGACCACCGGGCCCTCGGCCTGGTGGTTGTCATTTCGCCTGCAGTTTTGCTGATTTTTTTACCATGAACCTCCACTGTTTGGTTGGTTGAGATCCTGTGTCACTCCTTGATTCTTCAGCATCTTTAAATAGCCTGCTGCATTTTGCCACTCACTGTCATTTACAAAACGAAGCGGTAGTTTGCCGTGAGTGATTTCCTCTATGTAAGGACGCAAAGCACTGGCCCCGCCCCCTAACACGTAAAACGCCTGTGCATCCGGGTATTTGGCCCAGCGTTTGTGGATCAGGTCCACCACTCGGACTGCCGCCCGCCAAAAATGTTCATCCACGATCGGCTTAATGTCACTGCGGCGTTCCCCGACCAGGTTAATAAGGTAACTCGATTCGCGAATTCTCTTCACGAGTTTCGCCCGGCTTTGAAAGTTATAGCCGAATTTTTCGTACACGTCTTGACGGATTGCATCCAAATAGGAAGCGATACCGAAATATTCACCATGGCTGAATCGATTATCCGGCTGCAGCTTCTTCATGATCGGGAAGTCGGTAGTCAACGAGCCGATCTCGCATACTCCGACCGTTCCGTAATAAGCCATCTCATCCTTCACGCTCAGGTCATCGTTTGTGGCGATATTAAGAATGGCTACGGCCCCTTCAATACCCACCGTTACTTTTTTGACATGCCATTCTTCAACAATATTCGACCGTAAAATCTGAAATCCTACCGAATTCGACAGAAAGATTGTAGAACTTAGGTACTGATTTTTAAAATTTCCGGCAGGAAAAAGTCATTACTTGTCGAATCAAACTTTTGTGGCTTTTTAGCAAATTTTTCTTCATTAAGGGGGCAGACATGCGCAAAAAACAAATATGGAAGCCGTTTACCATCATGCTTGTTCCCCATTCCGGAGAACAAGTGCGTTCGATGTCCGTTTCGAAAGCTGTCATCGCTTCCTTTGCAGCAGTCATTTTCGCATTGGGTGCCGGTGGCGGTTATTTCCTCTATAAGTTTTCTGAATACAGACAGTCCACAAATGAATTCAATTCCTATAAACAACAAACGGAGCAAATCCGTAACGAATACAATTCTTTGGCCGGCACAGCAGAAGCAGTCAAGCAAAAACTGGATACGCTGCAGCAACTGGAAAATGATCTGCGGTCGAAGAACGGACTTCCTCCTGTCAACCCCGCCCAAAACAACACGGACGGACAGGGCGGCGTCTTACAAAGCCGCGGCGGTCTCATCCGTCAACACATGATTTTGAATAAGGATGCCGTTTTCACCCTGGAACAGGAAGCGGATCAACGGATTCATAGCGCCCAGGAAACGATTGCGACCGTCAATGAAAAAGATGCGCAAAAACAAGCGGAAGAACGCCGAAAGCAGGAACAGGCAGCCCATACGCCGAGTATTTGGCCGACAGGCTCCCGCAATATCACGTCTGATTTTGGCTACAGAAAGGATCCGTTCGGAGGGTTTTACACCCTCCATACCGGCCTCGATATTTCCGGAAGTCATGGCTCGACGATTGTATCTACGGCAGACGGCATTGTTACCGTTGCAGGGTGGGACGGAGGATATGGAATCAGCGTGGTGATCGACCACCGAAACGGTATTCTCACCCGTTACGGCCATTTGTCTGCTGTTAGTGTGAAAGCAGGACAAGCTGTAAAAAAAGGCGACTCGATTGGACAAATGGGCAGTACCGGCCGCAGCACAGGAACCCATCTGCATTATGAAGTGTTGGAGAACGGCGTACCGGTCAGCCCGCTCAAATATCTCCCATGAGCACTCAAAGATGGAGGAGTCTAAATGTTTAAAAAGGAAGCACCTTTAAACAGCGGAAAAGTGGATACTCTAATCGGGGCAGGTACGACAATCGAAGGCAAAGTCCAAGCAAGCGGAATCCTCCGGGTAGAGGGCCGCATTGGCGGAGAAGTGATATCCGAAGGTGATGTCATCGTTGGGGAAAAAGGGGAAATTCGCGCCAACATCAAAGCCCGTCACGTGACCATTGCCGGAAAAGTTGCAGGCAACATTACAGCATCGGGTCGCATGCATCTTGTGAGCTCCGGTTCGCTGGAAGGGGACATCGATGCAGCGACCATTGCGATTGAAGAAGGGGCCCATTTTAAAGGCGCTTGTCGCATGAGTGCGCCTTCAAATGGGAAAGGACGCTCTTCGGTATCAGGTAAGCCCGCAGACCCCCAACCAGTCGAACCGGCTACCTCAGGCACAAACGCCTATTTTCAAAACTCCAATCCTGCTTAGAAAAACTTAAATTCCTTGACTTTGGATGAACATGCGCCACAATGCAAAAGCTCTCCGAAAGAGAGCTTTTTCTGTTCCAGTCGACAGAACATCCGTTTTTGTTTATGATGAACTATGGACCATGAAAGGAGGTTCCGGAATGAATCAAGTACAACCATTTCACACCAGGAAGGTTGCTGTAACCAAGATCTTCACGTTTGATTCCGCCCACCGGCTGGATGACTATATCGGAAAATGTGCCAATCTGCACGGGCACACTTATAAATTGGAAGTGGAGGTAAAAGGTCGGACTGATCATCGCGGGATCGTGGTTGATTTCACGGATCTCAAGAAGATCGTAAACGAACAGATCATCTCGAAATATGATCACCAGTTTCTGAATGATCATATGCCTTTTAACACGACCGCCGAGAATATGGTCGTCTTTTTCTTTGAAATCGTGGATGCGTATTTGAAAAAGCTGGACTCTGCCCAAGACATTCACCTTCAGCGCGTACGGCTTTGGGAAACTCCCACTTGTTATGCAGAAATCACACGGGAGGACTTTGACCGTGAAGGTGAATGAGATCTTTTTCTCGATTCAGGGGGAATCCAGCTCCATTGGTCTCCCGACCATTTTTGTCAGGTTTACGGGCTGCAACTTGCGCTGCACTTACTGTGACACCAAATACTCCTACTATGAAGGTGAACCTGACACACCGGAAGGCATAATGGACAAAATCCGTTCCTACGGTATCAAAAGAGTCTGTCTGACAGGCGGCGAGCCGTTGATTCAGCCGCGGGGGGAAATGCAGCAATTGCTTGATCTTCTTGCAAAAGAAGACTACGAAGTTTCAATCGAAACAGACGGTTCCATAGATATCTCGAAGTTCCACATGCACGATCGTCAGCGCTTCATTCTCGATATGAAAGTCCCATCCTCTTCCATGTCGGACAAAATGGATTTCGAGAATCTCAGAAGGATTGTGCCGGGACGCGATGAAGTGAAGTTCGTGATGGGAAACCGGGAAGACTACGAGTGGTCAAAGAGTTTGATCCGGAATTATGATCTGGATCCTGCCAAGGGATATCAGCTCATCTTCTCTCCGATCTTCGGTGATCTTACCTATGAACAACTCGTCAACTGGCTGCTGGAAGACCGGATCGATGCCCGTTTCCAGGTACAGCTTCACAAAATCGTCTGGGATCCTAATTTGCGGGGTGTGTAATTATGTCGGACACGAAAAAGGCGGTTGTCATTCTTTCCGGCGGGCTTGATTCCACAACCTGTATGGCGGTTGCACGGGATGCAGGATATGATGTTTGGCCGTTGACCTTTTTTTACGGACAGAAACATTCGATTGAACTGGAATCTGCAAAGCGTGTGGCTGCTCATTACGGATATGAAACCCGTCATTTCATTGCGGACTTAAACGGAATCATCCGTGGATCTGCTTTAACGGATGCAGATAAAGAGATTCCTACAGGCAGAAGCGAGGAGGAAATGACTTCTGAGATTCCGGTGACCTACGTACCGGCCCGAAATATCGTCTTCCTTTCAATCGCGCTTTCCTATGCGGAATCCATCGGGGCTGAAGCGCTCTACATCGGGGTGAATGCCCTGGATTACTCAGGCTATCCTGATTGCCGCCCGGAATTCATCCAAGCGTTTCAAGAAGTGATCAATAAAGGCACAGTAGCAGGAGCACACGGAAACGGAATTCAAATTGAGGCGCCGCTCCAAAACCTGACGAAAGCTGAAATCGTCAAGCTTGGAACCCGTGTTGGTGCCCCTTTGGAATTCACTCATTCCTGCTATCTGGGAACCGATCCGTCCTGTGGAGTGTGCGATTCGTGTCAGCTTCGGATAAAAGGCTTCAAGGAAGCGGGTGTGGAAGATCCGATTCGTTACGCAATCGACATTGATTGGAGATAATTTTTCAATCTTAAATAAACTGACGCCTGTTGAATACAGAACCCAGCTCGCCGCTTGGGTTTTTTCTTAATATCTACAAATTCGAGGCTTTTCTATTTGACAGCTTCAACAGTCCCAATTAAAAAGACTAGGAATAAGCTGCCGGTCAAATCATCGTTCTCTAATTCGGTATTGGAGTATGTGTTGGTTTTTTACCGTGCTCTTTATACCTTTCATCTATTTTCGTTCTTATTTCTTTAATTGACTTTCCTTCCTTTTGTAGTTCGACAGAGTATGCAACAATGTTTAAACAAACGCCGCAATTTGAACCGTGGGAATCCCAGGTAACAACACTGTTTTGCCTGACGTCTTTAACAAAGCAATCGGATACGCTTTTATGACCATCCAATTGTCCGCATCCGCAGTAACAAGGAATATGATGTAATAGATCATAATTTTTAGCAGCTAGGGAATATACTTCCCTAATCTTTTGAGAACTGTTGGATAGAAAACTTGGGAGGGTATCCACTCCATTGGTTGCCTCTGTTTTTTTATCTTTTGAAACTTTAATTT
The DNA here is from genome assembly GCF_042652925.1 of Effusibacillus consociatus. Lineage (NCBI taxonomy): Bacteria > Bacillati > Bacillota > Bacilli > Caryophanales > Alicyclobacillaceae > Effusibacillus > Effusibacillus consociatus. Next base: position 147,878 of record NZ_JBHSHC010000096.1, on the reverse strand, counting down.
CATGACTGTGCACATCTGTGCTTTTCGAGCTAGAGGAGCAACCAGAAAGTACTAAAACCAAACCCAGGATCGTTATTCGAAATGATTTCATTGTAACTCTCCTATACTTTTTTTATTGTAAAGGGCCTGTATAATCTGAAGGAAAAACAGAAATGAGATTCGGCGTCCCGTCTTTTCCGATTTCATAGGTTATGGTATATCTTTCATTTACCTTTAAAAGGCTCCATATTGAGATATTGTTTACTAAAACCTTTTTCCGACCATTATTTTGGTCCTCAGTTTCTATCCAATACTCAACTTGATTATTATTGACCTCAAGTTTTTGTTTTTGAATTAATTTTACATTTTCAGTGACCGTGACCATATTCGACTTATAGTTAAACATGTAAAAGAGGAAAGAGCCTAATATTATGATGACGAAAAGTACATACAATTTATATTTTTTCATATCCATTGCTCCTTTTTGTAAAAAACAGACATTAGGATGTTCCTAATGTCTGTTTACACAATTTGAAAAGATCAATAGTTAGTCCATGATGTTTGTGTAGCAGCATCATCAAATGTACCAGAATAACTGATTGAAACGTACCCAATAGAAACCCCAAGACCATAACCACCCGAAGACTTGTCATGGCCATATTTACCAAGAGCGATTGCAGTTTTGCCCCATGTGTCTGCATCCTTTTGCTTGGTCTTTACCTTAAGTTGAGCCCATCCTTTGTCAAATTCACCATGATGTTTATCAATATACCATGCAGCACCGCCGAACGATATATCCGAGGTACGCCCATAACAATTGTTACCAGTATCCGTCCAAGGACCATTGAGACTTCCACTAGTATATTCTTTGCAAGCATAACCACCATTGGTATAAGTATCCGACTCAAACAAATCATTATAAGAAATTGCTACCTTATCTTGCCAATTAAAAAATGGGAATGTTTTCTATTTCCAGTTTAATTGTATAAGGTAACGGTCATAACCATCTTGGTTTGAAAGACTAGCTGTGGTGATAGAGATATCTAAATCACTAGTACTGATTGTACCTTCTGGGGTTATTTCGCCCGGTTTCACTTCTTCAAGCTCACCAGTAGATTCGTTGTAACGAAAAGACTTTTTCTCTACTGAGTTACACGTTGCTCCCGCATCTACAATCGCTTGTTTTTGCTCCTTAGGAAACTCAGCCAGTAGCTCTTGGCTATACCCTCTTTTAGATAATATACGGTCGAGTGTTTTTTCATCTTGTTGTTTGGCTGCTATTGAAGAGTTACCCATGGTTGTCAAAACTACGGCGGTTGCCAGACAAACGGTAAATAATTGTTTTAACTTCACTTCAAACAGCCTCCTTTTTCATACAACTGAAAAAACCCAAATTAGACCTTACTTTCACCCTATTTCCAACTATTCAAAGTTCTTACATTATTTAATATACCACATCATATGCACAACTTCCGCCTTCATGAATAAAAATTTCCCTCCACTATTTTAACCATAATTTAAACACTAAATTTGTTTAATATTCGTCTTAAAATTCAGTACAATTCATATAATGGGCCGTACCAGCTTCAGGCAGCTAAGACCGTGTCTCGTGAAGAAATGAAGTTTGTCATTGGACTCTTCCTACCGATAGTACTGTTTTATCCGCTTAGTAAACACATCGGGCGATGAAAAAGATATACTTTCTATTACAAAAAAGCCGCCCGGCCCAAAAATTGCCGGCGGCTATTGCGTCTATTGCCCTATTTTTTGTAATTCTTCAATACTTCACGGAATACATCCGGGTAATCGGTAAACAGACCGGTAACTCCCCAATCCAGGAGCATTTTCATATCTTCCGGCTTATTCACCGTATAAGGGTGGATCAACAATCCGGATTCCCGTACTTTTTGCACGTACGCTTGGTCAATTTTTTTGTAATTCGGACCCACAGCAATCGCATATTGTTTCATGTCATTCAATTCTGCATCCGTAATTTCTCCATGGCCTGGGGTATTCGGGTCATACCATAAGAGTTGGACAAGCGGAATGTTCGGATTTAATGCATGCGTTTTCTTCAAGCTTTCCGGGCTGAATGATTGGATGATCACTTTGGAGGAACGGCCATTTTGTCCGAAAAGGTTGTACTTGTCCAATACGAGCAGCAATTCTTCTTCCATTCCCGGATAAATTGAAGGTTCTTTCGTCTCGATGTAGTAGTTGGTATCCGTACCGAATTTCTGAAGCACTTCTTCTAACGTGGGAACCGTAAGTCCTACGTAAGAAGGGTTTGCCTTTTCGGGATATTTCTCATTAAACCAAGATCCGGCATCCAGTTTTTTGATTTCCGCCAGAGTGTGGTCTTTGACAAGACCCGTCCCATTCGTCGTACGGTCCAAAGTTTCATCATGGAGTGCGACTAGGATTCCGTCTTTCGTCATTTGCAAGTCGATTTCGATATAGTCGGCTTTCATCTTTTGTGCCATCTCATATGAGACGAGAGTGTGTTCAGGAGCATGTCCGGAAGCGCCTCGGTGTCCTATATTCAGGATTTTCTCAGGCGGTGCAGGAAGTAATGGATTAATTTGTGGGGCCGCCAGTGAAGCAGGCATAGAGATTGCCAAACCAAGTCCGAGTGCTGTAAATGAAAGCGACATCCGTTTCCGTAAATGCTTCATGTTCTCATCCCCTTGTCTGATGATTGAAAAAAGGAAAACCCCGATCCAGAGGATCGAGGTTGGTTACATTTTAGGAAGACAACTTTAACTTCTGCAACGCCTTTTCGCCTTCTTTGTAAATATCACCGGCTCCCATCGTCAGGAACACATGATCGTCGTTGACTCGGCTCATCTCCTCAAGCCAAGCAATCAAGTCCGCTTTCGGGATGTAGGTGACCCGGGGATGGTGTTTTTTCGTTTCCTCCACCAGGTCCAATATGTCAACCAGCTTTTCTTTTTCCCGTTCAGAAGCAAAAATGTCGGTTAATACAACCCAATCGGCCGCTTGAAAAGATTGTGCAAATTCACTTAACAACCTTTTGGTTCTCGAGTAGGTATGCGGTTGGAAAATGGACACCACATTGGCGTTCGGATAGTTTTCCTTCACCGCATGGAGAGTCACCCGAATTTCTGTCGGGTGATGGGCGTAATCATCATAAACAAGATGTTGATTTAAGTGCCCCTTCAATTCCAGACGTCGTTTTACCCCGACATACCCGCACAATGTTTCCTGCATGACTGAAAACGGGATATTGTAATATAAACCAACCGATACCATCGCCAGGGCGTTTTGAATGTTGTGCTCGCCTAAAAGCGGGGTTGTCATGTCACCCAAGTACTCTCCCTGAACGAACACTTTAAACTGACCAGGCCCCTTCTTTTGAGCATATACGTCGTTGTCCTCAGACAGTCCGTAAGTAATTACCCGGCAGGTCCCTTGCAGATTTCTGGCCAGATTGTCACCGCAGACAATCAGGACCCCGTCTTCAGGAAGTCGGGAAGCGCATTCCTGGAATGCGTCGAACGTGTCCTGAATGTCTTGAAAATAATCCGGGTGGTCAAAATCGATGTTCGTAACAACCATGACCTTTCCCTCATAATGCAGGAAATGCCGTTTGTATTCACATGCTTCAACCACCAAATGACGTCCGCTTCCAAAGCGGGCATTGTTCTTTATTGTTTCAATGTAAGAGCCGACCACAATGGTAGGGTCGAAGTCGGCATTCATTAAAAGAGAGCCGATCAAACCGGTTGTAGTCGTCTTTCCGTGAGTCCCGGCAACAAGGATGGATTCGTGCTCTTTTGTCAATTGTCCCAACAGCATCGGATAAGTAAGTATCGGCAGTCCCCGCTCGGCAGCTTCTTTTAATTCCACGTGGTTACTCCCATATGCGGCCGATGCACAAACAATGTCAACGTCTTTTACATTATCTGCATGAAAGGGTAACGCTTCGATTCCCGCTTGGGCCAACAGCTTATCCGTGAAAAAAGATTCCTCCACATCACTGCCCGTAACCGTATGGCCCTTCAGTTTAAAAATTTGAGCAAGGGAGCTCATGCCCGAACCTTTCACACCTGTAAAATGGATCCGCATTCCGTAGTCCTCCACCAATAGTTAATCGTCTGTACTTAGTTTGCCCTGCTTAAACTTAATTTACAAGGGTCTTTTTTCCCGGCAATTTTTACCCGTTTTTAACCCGACTCTATACTGTTCGCTCGCCACTTTCGCTTTTCGTAGGTCGGATGGGCGGCTGTACTATACTATACGCAAAATTCGCCCAGTGCTCCTATGAATTCGGCAGAACCAGAGAAACTGTCTGTGCTTTTGGTTCGAAATGCTCTGCCATTCTCTGATTTACTTGTTCATGTGTTAACTCCTCCAACACCTTTATGGAGTCGAAGAAATCGGCATCTTTAAATCGGTAAGAAGTGAAGTTTCGGGCAATATACCGTGGAGAATCCATGCCCTCAAGAAACTTTCCGATCAGCTTCTTGCGGCTCGTCTCGAAAGATTCTTTCGCTACCCCATTTTGGCGGACTTTTGCCAGTTCCTCATTAATAATCGTCATAAGCCGATCCGGGTCTTTTGTGTTTCCGCCAATCACAGAAAAGCCATAGGCTTCCGACACTTCATATTCCCATGAAAATCCTTTGTCAATTAACCCTTCATTAAACAAACGGTTAAACAGATCGGCGCTTCTTGAGAACAACGTATCAAAACCAACGGCTGTCGCTAACTCCCGTAAAAGCAAATCCCTGCCCGATACACCAGGATTGACTTCTTTAAACCCGAATAAACAGCGAGGAATGGAAACTGACAGCTTTACTTCCATTCGCGGATGAGCAGCTTCCGTTGGTTCCTCCGGGAATATGCGCTTGATCTCTCCTTGTGGAGAGATCTTCTTCCGGGCTTGATTGTCGGCAACCAATTTGACTGTCTCTTCCGGTTCGAACGGTCCGACCAGGAACAACAGCATGTTGCTCGGGTGATAGAAAGTTTTGTAACAATCCATCAATGTTTCTTTTGTAATCTTCGCGATGCTTTCGATAGTGCCCGCGATATCGATTCGAATCGGATGGTTCTTGAACAGCCCCTGCAGTACCCCGAAATAAGAACGCCAATCCGGATTGTCATCGTACATTTGAATCTCCTGACCGATGATTCCCTTCTCTTTTTCCACATTTTCATCAGTCAAATAAGGACGCTGAACAAAATCCAGCAGTGTTTCCAAATTCTCTTTTAAATGATCGGTGGCCGAAAAAAGGTAGGTGGTCATGTCAAAGGATGTGAAAGCATTAGCCGACGCACCGTATTTTGCAAAATCCTGAAACACATCCCCTTCTTCTTCTTCAAACATCTTGTGTTCGAGAAAATGGGCGATCCCGTCCGGCACAATAACAGGTTCATTCTGACCCGGCACTACAAACTCCCTGTCAATCGACCCGTATTTTGTCGAGAAGGTGGCAAACGCTTGGTTAAACTCCGGCTTCGGCATGATATAAATCTGAAGCCCGTTCTCCAGCTTCTCATAATATAACTTCTCCTGCAGCTGATCGTATTGAGTCTCACGCACCTGCGGCCACTCCTTTCCTATCCCGCAAAAAGTAGACCGTATCCAGACAAATCTGATTGGCAATTTGGATAACTTCCTCTTTTGTCACTTTCAGAACCGCTTCAATTAATTCTTCCATCGTACGCTGACGCCCCGATACGAGACCGCCGGTGTGGAGATCCGCCAGACCTTCCGGTGAATCCTGTACGGTTCGGAATGAATTGATGAGCCCATTTTTCGTGAAAGAGAGTTCGTCATCGGAGAGATTCCCCTGTTTCATCTCTTCCAGCTGCTGCTTGATGATCTGCAGAGCTTTGTCGTATTGTTCAATCTGAATTCCGGATTGGATATAAAGTATGCCTTTGTATGACTCCAGACGGCTCGAGGCATAGTAAGCAAGCGATGCTTTTTCACGCACATTCACGAATAATTTTGAGTGGGGGAAGCCGCCAAGAATCCCGTTATAAACAACCAAAGCGGGGTAACTCTCATCCGAATGGGTAACCTTTGTCCGCAATCCGATATTGAGTTTGCCCTGATTGACATCAAGCTGATCGACAACTTCCTTCACCTGCCGGGGCACAACGTCCGTTTGAGCCGGGAGAAGATTGGTCTTTGGAGTACGATCCTGCGGAAAATATTTTTGCACCAGAGACATCACCCGCTCAGGTTCAACATTCCCCACAACATAGACATGCATTGGCGCAGTTTTCATCAATTCTTGGTATGTATCGAACAAATTGCGTGCGTCAATCGTATCAAGATCCGATTTCCGGCCCAATTTCGGGATCGAAAAACGCTCCCCTTTTGTCATTTCCTCCAAGCAGCGTTCAGCCGCATAGACGATTTTGTCGTCAAGCAGCGAGTCAATTCGTTTGGCATGCTGTTCTTTCTCTTTTTCCACAAAGTCCGCCTTAAATCCGCCCGCTTCCTGAACCGGATGGAACAGCACTTCAGATAATAGCTGAATCCCTTTTTCCAATAATTGTTCCGAATTGTTCAGATACTTTTCATTCACCACTTTACAGAGAAATTCAACCAGCTGACGTTCTCCCTTTTTGGAGACCCCACCAGTCAATGTTGCCCCGTACATATCGGACAAGGCCAGTTGAATCGATTCGGAGGTGGGATGATTCTCCGTTCCCCGCATCAATACATGCGGAATCATGGCATGCATGGCAGCCTTCCCTTCTTCCAAATCGGTATGAAACGTCACTACAATTGTGTTCAACTTGTATTTGGTTGTCGGCAGAACGTGGAAATTAACCCCATTCTTATATGTCGAAAGAAAAGTTTGCAACTGCTTCGCACCTGCCCCTTCAAAATGATGACTTGCTGCGCAATACTACTAGTATCGTGTCTAATGTTAACACTAATACACTGTATATGCACGCAGTCCCAAAAATAAGCGAAAAACCCTGTCGTTTACGGTTCGACAGGGTTACAATCAGGTATTTTATCCGCGGCGCATCTGGCTTCTTGCAGCTGCTTGGGCAATATCGAAATCCACTCTGGTAATGATCGTTGATTCACGGATCCAATTCTGCACTTCACGACTCATCGTTGGAGATACGTATTTGGGAGCCCCATACTGTTCCACAAGCTGTTTCTTCGTCATAGCATGCTTTTGCGAGCAATGATAGTTTGTAAGGATCTCCATAAGTTCGCCACATATTGGACACTGAAACATTGTCATTCCTCCTAAATGGCCTCAGTTAAAATCAACCGGCCGAATCAAGGTAGTGATGATCCCGGTGTTGCAAGTGGTACGTTCTCGACGATGAGAAAAAATTCAGTATTTAATTGTTATTTCACAGTGTACTTTAAAACAACCGGGTGCACAAGGGACTCTAGGCTAAAACTTACAGCATATACAAGTTTCACCTCTCCTGGAATTAGGTCTTCCGACACACACCCTAAGTCCCGAACCCTGTTGTTAGTACGCTATGAAGCTAATGCCCGTCTCATTCCCAAAACTCCGTACAAGCTGGAGAAGAAAAACAAAAAAAGACGGACAAGGAGTCCGTCCTGCTTTAAGGAATCACTTCTTGATCTTGCCGAACGCATCCATAATGTAATTGATAAATACTCCGGCCGCTCCGGCATAGTAGGCAATTTGCAAGAGCCAGCCAGTCGGATCCATGGGCATCACATGAGCAACCACCAACAATGGTAAAACACCAAACATAATACCGGTTTTAAGGAACATTGTGAACTTGCCGACACTGAAGCTGGAAGACATTACTGCTCGGATGACGCCCAAAAGAACATTCAGACCGATTGCACCGAGCACCAACCAGAGTGCATACAGCATGTACCCAGAAATCATCTTTTGTTCCTCCCTTTTTCTGCAAACATCTCTTTTAGTAACAAGTTATGTAGTTAGGGCGGAATGTTCGATAGGCAGATGCGGATTTTTTAAAATCGTGTAATATAGAAATATAGGCAAGGGAGTGTGAAGGAATGATGAACACCCAAACTTCATTGCAACAGTTTCATGAATTCGGCAATGAACTCATTCTTCTTCAGGACTCGATACTTGCAAAATGGGGGCAGCGAACCGAAGCGGAAGAATCAGAAGCGCAATGGGTGTTTGCTTATTTTTTTCAATCCCTCCCCCTGATTCAACAGGGCAAATTGGAAACCTTTTTTGAGCGCTTCTATATGGAATGGGTCAGGCAGTTTCTGACTCCGCCAGATCCGGCATTTCTTGCCAAATGCTTAACCGTGATCGAACAGATTTGCTTTTCCGTTTTGCAAAATGTCAAAGAAAACGGCACGGATTTGACAGCTACCCTACGCCACTTGTTTACAAAATGGAAGAGTGCCTTGTGGAGGCAATCAAATTGGCAGGACTCTCCGATTGACGAAGACGAGATTGTGTCGCAAATCTTTTCTTATAAAAGCGGCCAGTTCCTGCCTTGGATTGCACTCATAAGCGAGCATTCAGGTACATTCTGCATTAAACAATGGGTAGCCAATCCCTTGTACGGGAACAAATGGCTCCCTTTGTCGTCCATCATCCGCACTCTGCATGCCCAATCTACCGAACAGTTGGCAGGTCAGCTTGTTGACTTGTTGCATGAAGGGACTTTCCGCGACAAGATTTTGCTCTTTCCGATTATTTGGAACAATCAAACCCTTTACGTGTGTTCGGTTGAAGCAGTTCCGGTATCCGATCTCCAGAGCATCTGTCAGTTTATCGTTCGTCAATTGCGCATTCAGCAGTTTCTGGAGACAAAAGTGCAGGAAACAAACAAATACTTATCAATTGCCCAATTTGGGAGAAAACTGATTGAAAGCCGAGATTTCCATGAATTGATGGACAATATCGCAACAGGTGTGGTTCGCCATTTGCCATTTCGACGCTGCGGAATTTTCAGCTATGCTTCAGACCCAAAATACGGTCGGGGGTTATGGGGAATTAATGTCGATATTCGACAGATTCAATCAATTACTGAAAAAACGGAGCGGGTTCCGGCCATCCACAAAGCGATCTTGACCAAGCACCCCTATTATGTCTCAAATGCCCTTTCCGAGTTTCCTCCGCAATACGTAACTCAGTTCGGTTTACTCTCACCTGTGGTGATACCGTTATTGAACGAGTCGAAAGTTGTGGGAATCATTTTAGCGGATCAGGGAGAAAATGTCCGTTTTGAAGTCAGTTTCGATACGCTCACTACAGCGATGGTCTTCGCTGCGGATGCCGGAAAAATGCTGAAGAACTTCTTGTCCCAATCCAACAGTGCGGCATTCGTTCCGCCGCCAAGACCGGAGGTCACCCCAACCGGATCACATCTGACAGACCGGGAACTGGAAGTCTTGCATTTGGTTGCCGAAGGACTGACGATGAAAGAAATTGCACGGCAGCTTTACATCAGTGAATTTACTGTAAGGGATCATATCACATCGATCACGAAAAAATTGAGAGCCAAAAACAAATCGCAAGCGGTTGCTCTTGCGATTCGAAAGGGTGTTATTCGGTAGTTTGAAAAGGCCTTGACTCTGATCGAGTCAAGGCTTTTGTCTAGTTCGTATAACGGACCAAACGCTCTCCGTCTGTGCTGTGGACACCCAGATGCCCTTTTTTCGCCGCTTCTTCAATCCAACCGAATCCCCAAAAGGTGCGCGGAACATCCGTAAAATGCTGTTCCACTTTTTCATCCCCGTCAACCAAAGGCCCCCGGCCCAAAGAGCGATTCATCATGACCACCGCTTCGACACGTTTCACCTCATTGTCCGGTCGGAAACTTCCGTCTGCATAACCGGAAACGAAACTCAGCTGAGCGGCTGTTTGAATTGCGTCACGAGCCCAATGAGAAGGTCCAACGTCCTTGAAGACTTTTGCAATATGGCTGTCATCAGTTGAGAAATGAGGCGGGTTGAGTCCGTTCATTCTCAACACCACCATGGTCAATTCCGCCCGAGAAATAGGACGATCCGGATAAAACTTTCCATCCGGATACCCGGAAAAGATTCCTGCCTCTGCTGCGGCCTGTATATAGGAGTACGCCCAATGTGTCCGATCCAGATCCTGAAAGGATCTTTCCTTTTGATATGTTTTTAAGCCCTTAATTCTGGCCACAATGGTCGCCATTTCAGCTCTTGTTGTCCAATTTTCAGGACGGAAAGTTTGATCCTGATACCCATCAATAAAAGCCATGTGCTCAGCAGGTCCAATAATCACCTTGTTTGGCGGTGATGTAATTTCACGATCTCCTATTTTTACCGTTGCACGATTTTCAATCAGTGTCCCCGCCGGAGCACTTTCATTCACCTTCACATGCAATTCTTGGATGCTTCCTCCCTTTGCTGCCAATTCCCCAATATTCCAAATCACCGTGTTGGACACAGAGCTGTAAGAAGCGCCAGGAGCTGAAACGAAAGCAACTTGTTGAGGCAGTTTGTCCAACAGTTGAACAGACTCGATCGCTGTGTCTTTATTATTACGAACCAGGATCCGGTACGTAATCAAACCTCCGGGAACCGCTGAATCGGCACCTGATATTTTGCTTACGCTGATATTTACTTCGGTACCGGTTTGAGAGCCGGGAATCAAATTGTCGATCGGCTGATCGGGCAGTTGGTTCGGCACTTCGTTAGGCAACTCACTAGGAAGCTGATTGGAACCCGGCAGCGGAGTCAAGGGTTGAGAGATAGTGCCGCTGTTTAGTCCTCCGCCTGACAAAATGGAATCCGCAGTTTGAGTAAGATCTGCTCCAGTCGATCCGGTGCTCGAACCCAGTGTTTGATCTAACAATGTGGTCGCTGGATCCGTGCCGCTCAATGCAGAAACGGGAAATACAGTAAACAAATTCACGATAACTGCCAAAATCAAACATCTTTGAAGTCTAGCTCCCATGGATCTCACCCTTTCTTCCCCCCGCCTGAAACTTTTATTTTGATTTTGTTTTTTAATTATAATTTTTTTCTGAAAACACTAAATCGTAAAAAAATACGGCTTAAATTGTCGTAATTTATCGAAAATATTCTCGAAAATAAATGCCCCCTATAAAATTAGGGGGCAAACAGTAACCGGACAAGTCGGAATCATCTTGTTAAAAATACTTGAGTCCAATAGATTCTCATGTTTCCGCCAAACGCCACGCCACACCCGAGATCCGTAAAAGCCGGATTCATGATATTGCGTCGGTGACCCGGTGAATTGAGCCAGCTTTTGACCACTTCCTCCGGAGTCGGTTGACCGGCTGCAATGTTTTCCCCGGCTCCTCTGAACGGGATCTGGTACATGTTCAGCATGTCAAAGGGTGAACCGTAAGTTGGACTTTGATGGGCAAAATAGGAGCGATCCCGCATATCTTCCGATTTGTGTCGGGCCATTCTGGTCACTTCCCAATTATATTTGAGCGGGCGGAGTCCCTGTGCCGTACGTGCTTGATTGGTCAACTGCAGAACGCGCTGCTCAAAACTTCTCACTTTTGGATCCACTCTCGGAATCAACAGACGCTGTCCCGGATAGATCAAATTCGGATTTTTCAAGCGGTTTTGCCCTATGATTTCATCGATTCCAACTTGGAAACGCTGGGCGATTTTCCATACGCTGTCGCCCCATTTGACCGTATAAGGTGTGGGAGGCAGCTCTGCAAAGGCCGATTTCCCGAATACAATCAAAGATAGAAATAATACCGCCGCAACCGTCAATCGTTTCACGCAAACGCCTCCTTGATGGGAAGATACAAATATAATTTGCACGGCTCACTGTTCTTTCATCCCCAATGTTGTACAATGAAAACAAATACCTTCTGCAAATCGGGGTGATCCCTTGCATTTTCAACTACAAGTATTTGTTACCGTTGTGGAGAAGAAAAATTTCTCCCGAGCCGCGGAGGCTCTGAACCTCACCCAGCCTGCCGTTTCGCAGCAGATTCACTCGCTGGAAGATCATTATGGGGTGAAATTGTTTGAACGAAACAGCAAACGGGTGGAGATGACCCGAGCAGGGGAAATTTTGTATCAGTATGCTGCACAAATTCTGAATTTGCATCAGGAAGCGCATCAAGCAATTAACGATTTGATGGGACTTGTAACAGGAAAACTGAGTATCGGTGCATCTTTAACCATAGGGGAATATGTGCTTCCAAAGCTGCTGTCGGTCTTCACGAAACAATTTCCGGACGTGGAGGCTTCGGTCTCGATTGGAAACACGGAGGTCATTGCAGACAATACACTGAACAACCGGATTGATGTGGGGCTGGTGGAAGGACCCGTGAACCCGGCCAATCTGATCATTACTCCTTTTTTGGAAGACGAGATGGTATTGATTGTACCCTCCGGTCATAATCTGGCACTGTTAAATGAAGTACACACAACCGACCTGACGGAAGAAACTTTCATCGTGCGGGAAGCGGGTTCAGGCACCCGATTTGTCGTAGAAGAACTGTTCAGAACGTTGGAGTTTCATCCAAAGCGGGAAATCCAATTTGGCTCTACACAGGCTATCAAGAACGCGGTGGAAGCCGGTTTGGGAGTTGCCTTCATATCCAAATGGAGCATCCAGAAGGAGTTAAAGCTCGGCACATTAGCCTACGTTCGGATGAAGGGCCACTCGTTTCCACGTCCCTTCTCGATCATCTGGAAGAAGGGGCAGTTTCAATCCCGAGCCATGAAGGAATTTGTAAATCTTACCGTGTCTTCGGATTTTCTTTCGGCGTTGGAAGCTCCCATGACCTGATCAAACGCCCGGCTGGGGGGCCACCTGAAAAAAAGAGAATAAGGGCCTGTAAGTCCTTTATGGAGGTACTCACCTGCCAGCGATGGCAAAAAGAAAGCGCCTTGCTCACGCAAGGCGCTTTCTTTTTGGCGGAGAGGGTGGGATTCGAACCCACGAGACGGTTCCCCGCCTACACGATTTCGAGTCGTGCTCCTTCGACCAGCTCGGACACCTCTCCAGAACCACCCCAGAAAGTGACGTTGATGCTGCCGGAGTTCACTCCGAGTACTTTCTGGGGCCCCCCAAAAAATGGAGGCCTATTTGGTGCGGCTAATAGGAATCGAACCTATGGCCCCCACCGTGTCAAGGTGGTGCTCTCCCTCTGAGCTATAGCCGCAAAACACCCCATAAAGTTCAACTTGGCGGTTTACCGCTTAGTTGCAACGATAAAAAACCATATTCGGGGTAATTTTTTGGTGCGGTCGAGAGGACTTGAACCTCCACGAGCTTGCGCCCACAAGAACCTGAATCTTGCGCGTCTGCCAATTCCGCCACGACCGCACAATCTCATGACGACGTATGTTATAATACTACGACGAACTTCCTTTTTCAAGATCGTCAAGTGAACAAATCGAAACAAATGAAATCGTTTTTTCCTGTTTCCTTCGGCTTTTTATGTTTCTCTTCAGTTTTTATCTATCCGGATAGAAGGAATAAAATATCGTTGACATGTATAAATATTCACACTACAATAATACTAACCTGAGAGCACTCAGGTAACCCACCTTCGTTTGGTTCTATGAAAAAGAGACGCTTCCCCATAGCGTCTCTTTTTCATTTCATGATTTATTTCCCCACGGGTACAATAACGGAAGACAGGAGGGACACAAATGGATATCATCGCTATGGAACGGAATGTCCAAGAATTCGTAAAACAAAGACTGGCTGCCGGTGAGAGTTTTCCAACAGCGTTTGACGTTGCGTCTCGTCTTCAAATCCCCGTTTCAATGGCCGATCGTGCATTGCGCAATCTAAATCAAGAGGGGACCATTTCTTTCCCTTATACGCAAAGCACCGAATACTAAGCAGCAAGAACCCCAGGGGGTGCATTTCAGCCACTCCCCAGGGGTTTTTCATGATCTTACCGTGCTATCTGAAATTCAGCTTGCTGTTTCGATAGCCGTAAACCAGGTATACGGTGAGTCCGATCACCAACCAGATTAAGAACGCCACCCACGTTTCCACTGGCAGTTGGGCCATCAAGAAAATACAAAAACCGATCGCCAACAACGGGATCACTGGCACAAATGGAACCTTGAACGGGCGCGGGAGATTCGGCTGAGTAGAGCGAAGAATGATTACGCCAACTGAAATCAAGGTAAACGCAGCGAGTGTCCCCATATTCACCAATGCAGCCAGTTTTTCCAAGGGGAAGATTCCTCCCAAACCGGCGGCAACCGTACCGATTAACCAAGTACTTGTAAACGGGGTTAGATATTTTGGGTGGACATTCGAGAACATCTCGGGCAATAGTCCATCTCGTGACATTGCGAAGAAAACACGAGTCTGCCCATACAACATCACTAACAGAACAGTGGTAAGTCCTAAGATTCCCCCAAGTGAAACCAATCCTGCAAGCCAATCCTGACCGGCTGCTTGCAGTACCAGAGAAATTGGTGCCGGATCATTTAATTTTGGATACGGAACAATACCGGTCATCAAGGCCGAAACGACAATATACAACACCGTACAGATCGCCAGTGACAAGATGATCCCCAACGGCAGATCCCGCTTAGGATTACGGACTTCTTCAGCTGCTGTTGCCACTGAATCAAATCCAATGTAAGCAAAGAATATGGAGGCAGCGCCAGCAAATACTCCATCCCAGCCAAAAGGCATAAACGGTGACCAGTTTGCAGGTTTTACATACCAAACACCGACAGCAATAAACAGCAGAACCACAGCTACTTTTATCACAACCATAATATTGTTGATTCTCGCCGATTCCTTAATCCCACGGCTAAGCAGCCAAGTAACCAGAATCACTATCAGAAACGCCGGTAAGTTAAACATTCCCGTTTCTGCGGAAGCGAAAGCGGGGGGAATATGGAATCCGAATCCATTGATCAGCTTTTGAAAATAACCTGACCACCCTACGGAAACCGTACTGACCGCCAATAAATATTCGAGAATCAAGTCCCATCCAATCACCCAGGCGACAATTTCACCCAATGTAGCATAAGTGTACGTATACACGCTTCCTGCCACGGGAACTGCAGCAGCAAATTCCGCATAACAAAGGGCCGCGAAAGCACAAGCCAAACCGGCGACAACAAACGAAAGAATCAAAGCAGGTCCAGAATGTTTTGCCGCAGTAACTCCTGTGATAACAAAGATCCCTGCCCCTATTATAGCTCCGATCCCGATCATGGTGAGGTCAAATGCACCAAGCGCTTTTTTCAGCTGATGCCCTTTTTCTTTCTCGGCAAGCAATTGTGTTATGTCTTTTGTCCGAAATAAACTCATTGTCGAATCCCACTCCACCTTCTGTATTTGCTTCTAGTATTGTGGGTTTTTACAAGTATTATCCAATCACCAACCGATAAAAAAACGGCTGGGCAGCCGTTGTGAGATCAGGTAGCGAAATAAACCTCCGGGTTTGCGGTGTGTTTCAGCTTTTCCCCCATAATTCCCGCAACCAGATTTTCTGCTGCAAGCACTGCCATTTTTGTTCGTGTGGCAATGCTCGCACTTGCAATATGGGGGAGAGCGACTACATTCGGTAAGGAGAGAAGCGGGTGATCAGGATCAATCGGCTCCTTGTCAAAAACGTCCAACCCAGCCGCCCAAATTTTCCCTTCCTTGAGTGCATTGTATAATGCAGTTTCATCCACGTTCTTTCCTCTTGATGTGTTGATAAAAATGGCGTTTGGCTGCATCAAGTTAAACTGTTCTTCCCCCATCATCCGATAAGTTTCGGGGGTGGAAGGAGTAAGCAGCACCACGAAGTCAGATTCACGCAGGAGCTCTTCAAGCGGGCGATATTGTGCATTGAGTTGTTTCTCAACATCCGGGCGGCGACTTCGATTATGATACAGGATGTTCATATCGAATCCGGCTGCCCGTTTTGCAACCGCTTCTCCGATTCTCCCCATTCCTATAATGCCGATTGTGGCCCCGTAGATTTCCTGCCCCGTTAATAACATGGGACTCCAACTCTTCCATTTCCCATCCTTTATAAATTGGACAGCGTCTACAAGTCGGCGAGCCGTTGCCATCAGCAGCGCAAATGTCAAATCGGCTGTGGTCTCCGTTAGTATTCCGGGGGTGTGTCCGACAGGAATTCCTCTTCGCGTGGCTTCGGCCAGATCGATGTTGTCAACACCCACTGCCATATTACTCACCACTTTGAGCATCGGGGCTTGTTCAAATACTTCTGTATCAATCCGTTCCGTCAAAATCGAAAAGATCCCGGCGGCATCCTCCACTTCCTGCAAAAGGATGTGCCTTGGAATCGGTTGTTCTTCCGAATCCCAGACATAAACCTCCGCATGTTTCTCTAGAATGTCCAGCGCTTTTTGCGGAATTCTTCTTGTGACAACGACCTTTTGTTTCATTTCATTTGCCCCTCCCAGCGAACGAACACTTTGTTTACTGGTAGCATAGCCCAAAAACAAGAGACCCAGCAACTGCTGAGTCCCGATCTTATTCTTTGATTCGTTGAGCGATATAACATTCTGCTTCCGGGTAGACCTGTCGTACGCGAGTTCGCTCCTGTTCAACCACCTCATCTTCGCAAGTGTCGTCCGTTACAACCAGCTCCCGTTCATTGATGATCCGATTTTGAACAATACTGCGCACCACGTATCGCATGAAATGCCTCCCCCTGCCCTTTACCATAAGTGTATTCGGGGAAAAGAATCTTATAACGGGTCTTCACATTCCGAGATCATGATGGACAAATGGGAAGAAAGATCGATCTCGTAAGGAATCACGTTCTCGCCCTTTGGGTTTTTCAGGACACGAACGATGGGACGATGGGGATGCTTGGAATTGATGTCCACCACGACCCCTTTTTCGCCTGTGCTGAGTGCTACCATCATTCCAACGGGGTAAATTACAATATGATCCCGGAATTTGGTCATTAACTCCAAATCGAATTTGTCGGAGGAAGCGAATATGATGTCCAACGCTTCATGCGGCAAAAAGGCTTTCCGATAAGAACGGGCCGAAATTAAAGCATCATAAATATCGGCAAGACCTACGATCTTCCCGTATTGATGAATTTCATGTCCCTTCAATCCGCGGGGATATCCGCTGCCGTCAATTCTCTCGTGGTGCTGTAATGCACAATGGGCGGACAACAGTGGAATATCCGGTTGATCTCGCAAAATATCAAACCCGAGAGTGGTATGCTTCTTGATTTCTTCATATTCTGCCGGTGTGAGTTTGCCCGGTTTTTCGAGGATCTCCTGTGCGATAAAAGTCTTCCCGATATCGTGCAGCATGGCACCGATTCCCAGTTCGAGAATCCGGTTGCGGTTGAATCCGATCGCCATTCCCAGGGCGGCTGAATAGATCCCCACATTCACCGAATGGGTATACAGATAATTGCTGGAGGAATAAATTCCGGAAAGGTGAATCATTAATTCTTTCTTGCTGTGCAAATCGTACAAAATATCCTCGAATGCCTTACGGAATTCAGTTCCCAACTTGGACACGGAAATGGCCCGATTCCATCGTTTTGCCTCTATCATACTCGAAAACGTGTTGTATACGATCCGGGTAGCCCGTTGCCGGGTCTCATCAGAAACTGAATCTTCTGCGACCAAATCATCTGTCCGCGGATCCGATACATAGATGGCATCCACACCCAATTCTTGCAAACGCTTGATCATTCCCGATGTTAATTCCACATTGGCGGCAACAAGAATTTGACCCGTATCCGAGTAAACGGGCTTAGCCAGCTTGTCTCCCGGCTGTAAATGTGCTGTCTGTGTAATGCGCATGTTTCCCGTCCACCTTTTATTTATCAAATCACACGATGCCATTTTATGTATTCGTCAACTGTTCCCCTTTGACCTGCAAGAAGTACACGCACACGTCGGTCTCCTGCCACATATGAATAATTGAATTCCAAAGAAAGAGGGGACAGACATGGCCGGCAAACCGCAACCAAAATCCGGTTCAAAGGGTGGTTCGAAAAAGAAGAAAAAGCATTCCGATGCTCAACTTCAACCGCAAATGAAGATCGTAACGGTAGACACATGTATCGCGTGCCCCAGCCAGTGTCAGCGAGGCATCCGGTATATGGAAAAGATGAGCCAACCGGGCGCGATCGGGTTTGGTGTGCCCTGTATTCTCACGTTGAAATAAAGGTTGGCTTCACGTATGATGGGGTGGGGAGGGTCATTCATGCAGCAAACCATTCTCGACCTGTTTACATACCCGAGCAGAACGATTGATCGCCTGTTGGCAGAGAAAAACTACGTACAAGCCAATCGAATCTTTTTCCTGACCATGGTCGTCGTCAGCTTGTCTTTGGTGCTCTCTCTTTACCTGCAGCAATATAAAATCGCCCCTATTAGCCCTTGGCTTATTACATTGGTAGCTATTGGCCCGATCGGCGGTCTTCTCTTTACACGCTTTTTATTTCGCCAGCTCGTTAAGCTTGGGCTGTTGATGGTCGCAAATCAGACCTATCCGAGCGACCCGACCGAAAGAAGAGAGCGGTCACAGGAATTGTATCTGCTTTATCCGTATCATGTGGTTTCTTTAATTATACCCGCTGTCGTGCTGCCTTTCGTGGTTGCTCCGACAAGCGGCGATTCGCTGCATCTGCTGGCAAAGCTGGTTTTGATGATTGGGTATCTGCTTTTAAGCTGGGGAACGTTAGTTTTTCAAATTGCCGTTATGGTCATGATCGTTAAACGGGTCTACAACGTAACCGCCGCACAGGCTTTTTGGGGGCCAATGCTTGCTTACTTTCTGTTTGCGGTGGCAGCCGGATTTATCTCGGTGGCTCTCGCCCTCATCATCACTTTAGCGGTTCGGTTCTTGTCCTGACCCTAGTCAAAACGGAATCCCTGCTCTTCCAGAAAAGCTCTCATATGTTCACGAATTGGCTGGCGATATTTGTCGGCCATTTCCTTTGACCAGACAGTATCCCGTTTTCCTTTGGTTCTTTCCAGATAATAGGCCCGCATCACCTGATCATAGTTCTCAATTTCACCTCTGACCCCCGCAGTGTCATATGTATTATGATGAAAAACAGCTTTGCTCCCAAGACGAGGTTTGATCTCCGGAGTATGATCGGGATAGCCCACACACATTCCAAAAACCGGATATACCAGCTCCGGCAGCTGCAGCAGCTTCGTTACTTCTCTCGGATTGTTCCGGATTCCTCCGATATAAACAATACCCAGGCCCATGGACTCCGCGGCAATCGCCGCATTTTGGGCAGCCAAAGCGGTGTCAACGGTCGCTACTATAAAATTCTCCATCGTTCCATGCACCATCTCTGTGCCCTGCATCTCGCAAGCTTCCCGCAGCCGGTACATATCCGCACACCATACCAGAAAAAGAGGACATTGTTCCACGTACGCCTGATTGCCGGTGAGCACCGCCAACTCTTTTTTCATAGCAGGATCGGTTACCGCGATTACACTATAGGCTTGTACATTACTTGAACTGGAAGCCATCTGAGCCGAATGGAGGATTGCTATAATCTGTTCCGAATCGAGCGGTATGGACTTGTATTTGCGAATCGACCGGTGACGCTGCAAAAGCTCAATTGTTGGATTCATATCCTAATCCCCCCAACACAAAGTGAATGGTATCTTCTACCCGTTCCTCAAAGGAACGTTGTTCGTTCAAGGTGATTTTTTCGTGGATCGGAACACTATTGGGAAAAATCATGGAGCCGAGAATCAACAATACCGTGAAGTTGACTGATCCCATATGAAAAATCCCCTGCCGCTGCCCCTCCTGCAATAACTCCCTCAATTGCCCCCAGACCGGGACAAGAAAGGACAAAATCACCCCGCTTCTTGGGCTGTTCAGAAACATTTCTTGCTGTATGATTCGGGCCATTTCGGGATCTTCCATACGAAATCGAATCACTTCCCGAATAATTAATTTCACTCCTTCCACCGGATCTTGAAAGACCTCTTCATACTCGGACAGTTTGTACCCGGGAAAAAAGTGTCAAACAACGCGTGAAATACATTTTCTTTTCCGCCAAAGTGATAGGAAACGAGAGCCACATTGGCCCCCGCTTCTTCACATATCTGTCTGACGGATGTCCCGTCAAATCCTTGTTTTGCAAACAGCTTCTTGGCGGCAAGCAAAATTCTCATCTTCACATCTTGTTGCTGATCCTGCATAGCCTGCCTCCTTCTCTTCTCTATTATGATACTTTTTCCATTTGCGGCGCAAATTCCTTCCGGGTTTCCTTTCGACCCGCGACGACCAGTCCTCCGATGGCTATTGAGGTCATCATGATCCGGAACAAGGCCAAAGAGCTGTCACCTGTTCTTGGGCCACCAAACAACAGGTTCATGTTCCCCTCCACTGCGTAGGTCGCCGGAAGATAGTAACTCACAGCCTGATAAAAATCGGACAGAAGTTCAGCCCCATAATCATCGCCCCCACGTAGGAAGCAAGAATCAGCATCATCGGAATCATCTGAATTGCGAAACTGGAAACCGGATGGATGCTTTTTACATCGGCGGTTACACGCTCCGAGATCCCTTTCGCCATTGCCTGCCCTTGGGGGGTAGGCATTCCGGCTTGTTTTAAGGCCACTTCCACTCCGTTTGCGACCGCTTCCCGATTCACTTGAGCGGTTATAGTAGCCAATACTCCTTGCATAACATTTTTGACCATCGCAGGATTGGACTCATTGATCGTATAGTGAAGAGTCCCTTTTTGCCCCGGGGATTGCAACTGTTTCGAAAAATCGGCCGGAATCTGAAGCACCATCTGCACATCCCGCTGCTCCAGACGGTCCATGGCAGCTTCCACAGTCATCGTGTCAAGACACAAAAAATGTGCCCTTTCGAGCACATTCGTCATAAGAGTATTTAATTTGGAGTTTGAAACGGGGGTTTTTTATCTTACATATTCCTTCTGTACTGACCACCGACTTCGTACAGTGCTTGAGTGATCTGCCCAAGAGAACAGTATTTTACCGTTTCCATCAATTCTCCGAAAATATTGCCGCCGTCTTGAGCCACTTTCTGCAGGCGCTTCAACATTTCCGGCGCCTTGTCTTGGTTTCTTGCTTGGAATTCCCGCAGATTCGCAATCTGCAATTCCTTCTCTTCCTTCGAAGCTCGAGCAAGTTCAATCTTCGGCGGTTCATAATCTTCCGCCAAGGTGGCCGGATTTTCAAATGTGTTGACTCCGATAATCGGAAGCTCGCCACTGTGTTTCAACTGCTCGTAGTACATGGATTCTTCCTGAATCTTGCCGCGCTGATATTGGGTCTCCATGGCTCCCAATACTCCGCCGCGGTCATTGATGCGCTGGAACTCCGCCAATACAGCTTCTTCCACAAGATCGGTCAGTTCCTCAATGATAAACGAACCCTGCAGCGGATTCTCATTTTTCGTTAATCCGAATTCCTTCGTAATGATCATCTGAATCGCCATTGCACGGCGGACGGACTCTTCGGTAGGAGTCGTAATCGCCTCATCGTATGCATTGGTATGCAGACTGTTGCAGTTGTCATAAATCGCTATCAACGCCTGCAGCGTAGTCCGGATGTCATTGAAATCGATCTCCTGCGCATGCAGCGAACGCCCCGATGTTTGGATATGATACTTCAGCTTCTGCGAACGCTCATTGCCGCCGTATTTATGCTTGATGACAGTCGCCCAAATCCGTCGTGCCACACGCCCCATCACGTTATATTCAGGGTCCATTCCATTCGAGAAGAAGAACGACAGGTTCGGGGCAAAATCGTCAATGTGCATTCCCCGGCTCAGGTAATATTCCACATACGTAAACGCATTCGACAGTGTAAAGGCTAACTGTGAAATTGGGTTGGCACCGGCTTCCGCGATATGATATCCGGAAATGGAGACGGAATAATAGTTTCGCACCTTGTTGTCGATAAAGTATTGTTGAATATCCCCCATCATTCGCAGCGCGAATTCAGTCGAGAAGATGCAGGTATTTTGCCCCTGATCCTCTTTCAAGATATCCGCCTGTACCGTTCCCCGCACGTTCGCCAGAGTGTAGGATTTGATCTTTGCATATTCTTCCTCATTCGGCTGACGGCCGTTCTCCTGTACAAACTTCTCCACCTGCTGGTGAATCGCTGTATTCATATACATCGCCAAAATAATCGGAGCCGGTCCGTTTATGGTCATCGATACTGACGTCGACGGATGGCAAAGATCAAATCCGTTATACAGCTTTTTCATATCATCCAGCGAACAGACTGACACGCCGGATTCGCCAATTTTTCCATAGATGTCCGGACGGTAATCCGGATCGTTCCCATACAGCGTTACGGAGTCAAACGCAGTAGACAACCGCTTTGCATCATCGTTTTTCGCCAAGAAATGGAAACGACGGTTGGTACGCTCCGGTGTTCCTTCTCCCGCGAACTGGCGCTTGGGATCCTCGCCTTCCCGTTTAAACGGAAACACTCCCGCGGTGTATGGAAACTCTCCCGGAACGTTCTCCTTCAAGCTCCACTTCAGAATCTCACCCCAATCTTCAAAATCAGGCAGAGAAATCTTCGGAATCCGCAATCCGGATAACGAGGTTGTATACAGCTTGGTACGAATTTCTTTATCCCGTACCTTGGCTACCAATTCATCCCGGCGGTATGCTTCCTTCATGGCAGGCCAATTTTCCAGGATTCGCTTGCATTCAGGATGCAGCAGCCCCTCAAAATGGGCAATCTGCTGATCCAAAGACTTGAGCAAAGCCGTCTCCGCCCCTGCATGCACAAGGGTTTCTTTTGCACCGTTCAACTGGAACAGTTTTCGGGCAATTGCCACCTGTTCATCGGTAAATTTCTTATAATTTCGCACCGTATTTACGATGTCGGCCAGATACATCGTTCGCTCCGGCGGTACGATATAGTTCTTGCGGCTTTTTGTTTCGTTGATTTCAAGCGACGATTTCCAGTCCGTTCCGCACTTGCGGTTGATCGTGTCAATCAATGCACGGTACAGCACATTGGTTCCCGGATCGTTAAACTGGCTTGCAATCGTTCCGTAGACCGGAAGTTGCTCATCTCTCACATGGAACAGATTATGGTTCCGCTGGTACTGCTTCTTTACATCACGCAGTGCATCTTCGGAACCTTTGCGCTCGAACTTGTTAATCGCAATCAAGTCGGCATAATCGAGCATGTCAATTTTCTCAAGCTGAGACGGTGCACCAAATTCCGAAGTCATCACATACATGGCCACATCCGAAATCTCGGTAATCCCTGCATCACCTTGTCCAATGCCGGATGTTTCCACAATGACCAAATCGAAACCGGCCGCTTTCACAACATCAATTGCATCCACAATAGCGGACGATAATTCGGTCTTCGATTGCCGTGTTGCCAGAGAGCGCATAAAGACACGGGGATTGTGAATCGCATTCATGCGAATACGGTCACCTAACAGTGCCCCGCCAGTCTTCTGCTTCGATGGATCAATCGACAAGATCGCCACTGTTTTATCGGCAAAATCATTCAGGAACCGCCGCACCAATTCGTCTGTTAAGGAAGACTTCCCGGCGCCGCCGGTTCCTGTAATCCCGATAACCGGAACATTTTGAGCTTTTTCCTTTACCGCGCTAAGAACCGCTTCTGCCGCAGGTGCGGATTCAGCCACTCCTTCGGTATGATATTGACTGTTCCCAGCTTCTTTTTGTTTCACGGCTTCTTCCGCCAGTGTAATCAATCTGGCTATGGCAAGCGTATTTTTCTCCTGCAGCTGCTTCAACTCGTCGTTAAGATCGCGAACTGTCGGAAAATCGGTTTCCTGCAGCATATGATTGATGATCCCCTGCAGCCCCATTTTCCGTCCATCGTCCGGAGAATAAATTTTCGTAATGCCGTAAGCCTCCAGTTCACGAATTTCGTCAGGAACAATTACTCCTCCGCCCCCGCCAAAAATCTTGATATGGTCGGCCCCCTTTTCCTGGAGGAGATCATACATATACTTAAAATACTCCATATGTCCGCCTTGATAGGAACTTACTGCAATCCCCTGAACATCCTCCTGGATAGCAGCATTTACCACTTCTTCGACAGAACGATTATGCCCGAGATGAATAACCTCAGCTCCCGAAGCCTGCAAAATGCGTCTCATGATATTAATCGAAGCATCATGTCCGTCAAAAAGGCTTGAGGCTGTCACAAAACGAACTTTGTTCTTTGGGCGATACACCGTGGTTTCCATGAAACTCCCTCCAATACCTATTCCTTTAGTCGAACAAACACCCGGTTGAAATTATCCCCAAAAAGTGATGGGGCCACCTCTGCACATCACTTTTTTGAGACCTCGTCCACTGCAGTCATTCCTTGAAGGATTAAAGAGGTTTGATGCTCAATGTACTCTTCCAATGTATAGTGACGGCTCAGAATCCAGCGGCGAAACGTCCACATCTGACCTAAGACCACAATATTGTGAGCCATCAGCTTCACCGAACCCGGTTCAAGCTTGAGTGAACCATCCTGGATTCCACGCTCCAAGATTCGCTCGAAACGGCTTGTAATCTCTTCTTCCTTGGCAAGGACGTATCGCAGCATATCACTGGGGAGTGACTTCATTTCCTGATAGATCAACAACACATGATCCTGCGCGTCGTCCATGACCCGAAACAAATCCCTGATTGCACTGATCAGCGTTTCACGTCCCGTGTGCCCATGGGTCATAAGTTCATCCAGCTTCTGTTCTACGTCGGAGTGGATAAAGTCACACACCAGATAAAGAACGTCTTCTTTTGACTGTATATATTCATAGAGAGTCCCGATTCCAAGCCCGCTTTCACGTGCAATTTCCCGGGTTGTCGTCTTGTGGAAGCCTTTTTCCACAAACAGATCGACCGCCGCTCGGATAATCTGGCCTCTGCGAATCTTGACAAGTTCCGGATCCTTCACCAACGAAGGGATCGGTTTGCTTTTATTTGCCACTCTACCTTCCTCTCCTCATCTTGCGCTCTTTGATTGCGGCGCTCTCCGATATGAAGCCAGGCTTCGTTTCGACCGAGCGCTCGTTCAGGTTTCTATTTTAATAGTACTCTCTTTCGTAAAGATCCGTCAATATCGGCGAATGAAAATTTGAAAATTGACGATACTGTATTTCGAACAGGAGGAGGGTAATTCATGTCACGTATTATCAGACGGGAAGCGAAAGTTCCAAAAGTCATCACGCAGGAAAATGCTGAGTTTCCAATGAAAATTTGTGCATGCGGATTAACACAGCAGTTCCCCTATTGTGACAAGACCCACTTAACAATCCAGGAAGAAGAGGGTAAGCTATACGAGTATTACGACGGGGAACCAAAGGAAGTTCGGGTGGAAGGTGTATAGAACTCCTGGAGTAAGAAAGCACCTTTGCTGTGAAATCGAGCAAAGGTGCTTTAAAATTTTATTCGTGCCTTCATTACTTGAATCTTCCTGCCATGTCTTGTCTCAGATCCCCGGCGAGTGGCCAATCACAACTTGCCAAATTCTCATCCTTCTCCTATACATCCATAAATTGCAGCTCTTACTAGACCATAATTGATGTCCTGATTTGAAATTCTATAGAAGAAAGCACACCTTGAAAGTGAACTCGATTCGTTTATAAATCCGTATCCAGGAAAGAGAGGATGAAAACGGAAAAAATCTTGTATATCATGGCGAACCCGAAGCCTGCAGAACAATCTTTCAGCCTGTCTGTGGCCAAAGAATTCTTAAATGCGTACCGACAAGCCAACCCCAATGATGAGATCGTCGAACTGGATCTTTACAAAATCGACATTCCGTACATCGATCCTGATGTATTTAGCGGATGGGGAAAACTCCAGCAAGGCACCGCCTTTGACCAATTAACGGCTGATGAAAAGGCCAAAGTGAGTCGAATTAATCAATTGACAGATCAGTTTGTTGCGGCGGATAAGTATGTGTTTGTCACTCCGATGTGGAACTTTAGTATACCTCCCAAAATGAAAGCTTATATCGACACCATCTGTATTGCTGGAAAAACGTTCAAATATACAGCAGAGGGTCCTGTAGGACTGTTAACCGAGAAAAGGGCCGTCCATATCCAAGCTCGAGGAGGGGTTTATTCAGAAGGTCCTGCCAAAGATTTCGAATTCGGTGACCGCTATATTCGAGCAGTGTTAAATTTCCTTGGTATTACGGATATTGATTCGGTAATCGCTGAAGGTATGGCCCAAATGCCAAATGAAGCTGAGAACATTAAAGCGAAAGCGATAGACCGGGCTCGGGAAGCTGCGAAAAAGTTTGCCGGAGAGAAAGTGCCGGTATAACATTTTCCCGTATCCCGCTGCGTTTCGGGTGAGATTCGATTTAAAAACCTCCCCGTTCGTAATTTTGAACAGGGAGGTTTTATCATTTGTAACACGCAATAACACCGGGAAGCTGAGCAAAAGGATCAATCTTAAGATCAATGTCTCGACTTCACTTGTTTAATAATCATCCGTGCCTTAAGGTATTCCTCATCCTCGATCAGCTTCATTTCATACAAATCTTCCAGTTCCAATTCCATAAGAACTGCATCGTTTAGATCATTACCCGTATAGATAAAAATATGGAACCGTTTCAGCAATTCCCGAACCTCATACAGTGACTTTTGCATCAAATTTCCGCCACCCCGGATACGTACTTCTCTTTCATTATAGTCGAATTGAAGGCGGTCTTGTAACGAAACTTTCGTCTCAACAAAAGAAAAGCGAGAGGCTTACGCCTCTCGCCGTCTTCTGTTACGGATTTACTTTTGCTTTAAATTTCTGCTTGCCGTCTACGTACTCCAGAACCACAGCCGCTTTCACAGGGTCATGGTTTTCGTTGAGTGTAATGTTACCAGTAACGGCCTTGAAGTCTTTGGTGGCAGCCAGTGCAGTCTTGAGTTTTTCCGGATCGGTGCTGCCCGCACGCTTGATCGCGTCAGCAAGCATCTTCATTGCATCGTATCCGAGAACTGCCATCGCATCCGGAGTTTCGCCGTTATATTCCTTCTTGAAGGCATCAATAAATGCCTTAACTTCCGGCGTGGTGTCATCCGCAGCATAGTGGTTTGAAATGAACGTGTTGTTCAGATTTTCCTTGCCTGCGATGTCAATCAATTGGGAAGCTTCCCAACCGTCGCCACCCATCATCGGAACCTTGATGCCGAGTTCACGGGCTTGCTTTACAATCTTACCTACTTCTTCATAGTACCCAGGCACGTAGATTACGTCCGGGTTCTTATCTTTAATGCGGGTGAGAACCGCTTTGAAATCAGTGTCTTTTTGCTGATAGGACTCTTCAGCAATGATCTTTCCGCCGTTCTTTTCGAAAGTTTCTTTAAAGAACTTGGTCAGACCTTTCGAATAGTCACTCGATGTATCTGTATAGATCGCAGCTGTTTTTGCTTTCAAATCCTTCGTTGCAAAGTCAGCCATCACTTTCCCTTGGAAAGGATCGATGAAGCAAGCTCGGAAAACCCATTCGTTCACCTTCTTCGTTCTCTCATCAACCGTTACTTTCGGGTTGGTAGCCGAAGAGGAGATCATCGGGATTTTCTTCTCCATCGCAACCGGAACAGCACCCAATGTGTTGGTAGAGGTGGTTGCACCGATCAAAGCTACGACTTTGTCGTTTGTAATCAATTTCTGTGCGGCACGGTTCGATTCTTCCGGTTTGGATGCGTTGTCAGCTTCAACGATTTCAATTTGCTTGCCGAGAACACCACCCGCAGCGTTAATTTCTTTCACAGCAAGTTTTACAGCTTTCAGAGCGGATGATCCGAACGCTGCCTGGCCACCGGTCATCTCAAAGTTGGTTCCGATTTTGATTTTGTCTCCGGAACCGGAGCTGCTTCCGCCACCGTTAGTTGCTGCAGGCTTGTTGCCTCCGCACCCAGCAAGTGTGCCGATAGCCAATGTCATAATGGCTGTTACGGCGATGAGCTTTTTCTTCATCACATTAACCCCTTCCAGCATTTTCTCTTTCTTTCGATTACTGAAAAAACTCTGAATAATCCACGAACCCATATTACAATATCATGGCAAAACAAGCACCTTTTACATGTACTCTTTATCAGAAAATAGGTATGCCTATCACGTATTTTCTTTCTCTTTCTTACTCGATCTATATTTATTTAAAGAAGTTACACTTTTAAATATAAAAGTGCTAAAGAAATTGGGGCTGGAAAAAGCTCTGCAACGAAACAGAGCTTTGCCCGTCCCATTTTTAGCCGTTTGAGATGCTGATTATGCACCCAAATATGCCTTTTTTACCTCTTCCGAGGCAGCGAGTTCAGCGGCATTTCCGGAAAGCACAATTTTGCCCGTTTCCAGAACATATGCACGATGCGCAATCTTGAGCGCCTGATTTGCATTCTGCTCCACCAGCAAAACGGTTGTCCCTGTCCGGTTAATCTCTTGAATGATGTTGAAGATTTCCTGCACAAGCAGCGGTGCAAGACCCATCGAAGGTTCATCCAGCAGCAGCAGCTCTGGACTTGCCATTAAAGCGCGACCGATCGCCAACATTTGCTGTTCGCCCCCGGATAAAGTACCTGCTTGCTGCTTTCGTCTCTCCAACAAGCGCGGGAAGCGTTCGTACACGTTCTCCAGATCCGTCTTGATGTCCTTGTCATTTCGCAAGTAAGCACCCAATTCAAGGTTTTCTTCCACCGACATGTTGGCAAATACACGTCGTCCTTCCGGACAATGTATCAACCCTTGTTTCACAATCGATTGGGCTGCTTGACCCGCAATCGACTTGCCAAGAAATTCGATGCCCCCGTTCTTTGGCTTCAAAAGACCGGACAGTGTCTTCAGCAAAGTCGATTTACCGGCTCCGTTGGCTCCAATCAAAGAGACAATCTCGCCCTGATTGACAGTCAGGCTTACCCCTTTGAGAGCATGAATCGCACCATAGTAGACGTTAATGTTATCCACCTTTAACATTGGGGCTACACCTCCTGTCCCAAATATGCTTCGATAACTTTCGGATTGGACTTGATCTCGCTGGGTGTCCCGTGAGCGATTAACAGTCCGCGATCCAATACATAGATCCGCTCGCAAACGCCCATTACCAACGACATGTCATGCTCAATCAACAGGATCGTAAGATCGAACTCGTTCCGAATCCATTGAATCAAATTCATCAAATCGTGAGTTTCCTGCGGATTCATTCCCGCCGCAGGTTCGTCCAGCAGCAAGAGCTGTGGACGTGCCGCTAAAGCACGTGCAATCTCGAGACGACGTTGTTCTCCGTAAGGCAGGTTTTTGGCGAGTTCGTCTTTTTTCCCGTCGAGCTTAAAGATCTTCAAAAATTCGATCGCTTTTTCCGTCATCTCTTTCTCGCCTTTAAAATGGCTCGGCAGGCGGAAGATCGATGAAGCAACCGAATGTTTGGAATGCTGGTGGTAGGCAATTTTGACGTTGTCGAGCACTGACAGATCGCTGAACAGCCGGATGTTCTGGAAGGTTCGCGCTGCCCCTTTTTGGGTGATCTGGTAGGGTTTCAGTCCGCCGACCGACTCTCCGTTAAGGAGAATTTTTCCTTCTGAAGGTTCATAAACTCCGGTTAACAGGTTGAACAAAGTCGTTTTGCCGGCACCGTTTGGTCCGATCAAACCGACCAGTTCTCCTTTCCGAATCTGCATGGAAACATCGGATACAGCCTTTAACCCTCCGAAAGAGCGGCTAGCTTGCTGTACATCAAGCAGAAGTGTTTGTTGTGCCATGCTGCTCCCCCCTCTTGTTCAGGAAGTTAAACGAAAATTCACGTGTTCCCATCAGTCCCTTTGGACGGAAAATCATCATAATAATCAGAAGTGCGGAGTAGATAATCATTCGAAGATCCGGATAATCCTGCAGGAGGGTAAAGAGCATCGTCAGCACGATCGCCCCTACAATGGAACCGGATGTGCTGCCCAAACCGCCTAGAACCACAATTACAAGAATCTCGAATGACTTGATAAAGTTAAAGCTGTTCGGATTGATGATATAGAACATGTGGGCGGACAAGGCGCCGGCTACACCCGCGAAAAACGCACCGATAACAAACGCCATAACCTTATATTTGGTTGTGTTGATTCCCATTGCTTCCGCAGCAATCTCGTTCTCACGAACAGAGATACAAGCACGTCCATGCGTTGATTTTACAAAGTTGTTAATTACAACAACCGTGATTAAGGTCCAGATGAATACCCATGTCCAGCTTGTTTCCTTCGGAATCCCACTGAGACCGGAGGCACCTCCTACATAATCGGTGTTCAACCAGACGATCCGGATAATTTCACCAAAACCAAGTGTGGCAATTGCGAGATAGTCTCCCTTTAGACGAAGAGAAGGAATCCCGATGATCAGACCCGCTGCCGCAGCCACCAGACCGCCAACGATCACTGCCGCCACAAACGGGAAATCAAAATCCAGGGTCAGAATCGCGGACAGATAAGCGCCAATAGACATAAATCCCGCGTGTCCAATTGAGAATTGACCGGTAAAACCATTAATCAAGTTCAACGAAACGCCAAGAATGATGTTAATGCAAATCAGAATGAGTGTAGATTCAGCGAAGTCATTCAGGACACCAGTCTGAATCAACACCTGGCACAACGCATAAATTACGATACTTATAACGATCCCGGTCCAGAAACTCTTGTTTTGTACGCGCATCCGGTGTCACCTACACTTTCTCGCGAACGTTCTTGCCAAACAGGCCAGAAGGTTTGAAGATTAAAATCAGAATGAGAATGGCGAATGCAACTCCGTCACGCCACAGGGAATATCCGACCGATGATACCCCGGTCTCGATTACACCCAGCAACAGGCCGCCCACAAGCGCACCGGGGATAATCCCGATTCCGCCAAGAACCGCTGCAACAAACGCTTTTAGACCCGGAATAATTCCCATTAAGGGATCTACTGAGTTATACGTCATTCCAAAAATCACGCCGGCTGCCGCCGCTAGCGCGGAGCCGATCGCAAAGGTTGCGGAAATCGTTGTATCCACGTTGATTCCCATCAGACGAGCCGCTTCCATGTCGTAGGAAACCGCACGCATCGCTTTCCCGATTTTTGTTCGATGGACAATGTACTGCAGAACAACCATCAAGATAATTGTTACAAGCAGAATCATAATCTGATTGGAGTCAATCTGGACTTGTCCAAACAGGTTATACTGCTGTTTTTGAACGATTTCGGGAAAACCTTGGGCTTGGGGCCCCAGCAAAAATATTCCGCCATTTTCCAGTAAAAAGGAAACCCCGATGGCGGTGATCAGTACAGCAATGCGGGAAGCGTTGCGCAAAGGTTTATATGCTGTACGCTCGATTACTACCCCTAGTAAACCGCTGGCTACCATAGCAAGCAAAAGGGCGATTACGAAAACCCAGACAGGAGAAAATCCTTGGGCTGTAAGAGCTTTCGCAGTGAAAAGGCCGACAAATCCACCCACCATGAATACATCGCCGTGGGCAAAATTGATCAATTTGATGATCCCGTATACCATCGTATACCCCAATGCGATGAGTGCGTAGATGCTGCCAACCGATATACCGTTGATTACTTGTTGGATAATGTACTCCATGCGGAATTCAGCACCTCTCTCGTTAAGTTGAAAGGGGGACACAGGGCCCCCGTATTGCCTTAGGGATTAACCTTTGTTTTGAATGTTTGTTTTCCGTCTTTCAACTCGATTACTACAGCCGATTTCACCGGATCGTGCTTTTCGTTATAGGTAATGGTACCGGATGCAGCTTTGAAATCCTTGGTGGAAGCCAATGCTTCTTTAATCTTCACTGTATCCGTGCTGCCTGCACGCTTAATTGCCTGGGCAATCAAATTCACGCTGTCATAGCCCAGAATCGCAAATCCATCCGGGGTTTTTCCGTATTCTTTCTTAAAGGAGTCCACAAATGACTGGACTTCCGGAGATTTATCATCTGCGGCGTAATGGTTAGAGAAGAAGGTGTTGTTGAGGTTGTCTTTCCCGGCTATTTCCGCCAGCTGCGGAGCATCCCAACCGTCACCGCCCAAAAATGGAACTGTAATTCCAAGCTCACGGCCTTGCTTTACAATCTTTCCTACTTCTTCGTAGTAACCCGGAACGTATACCACATCAGGATTTTTCTGTTTGATGCGGGTAAGGACCGCTTTAAAGTCGGTATCTTTTTGCTGATAGGATTCAGAGGCGACAATTTGCCCCCCGTTTTTCTTGAACTGCTCCTCAAAAGACTTTGCAAGACCTTTTGAGTAATCACTGGACGTGTCAATATAAATAGCGGCTGTTTTTGCATTCAGGTCCTTTGTGGCAAAGTTCCCCATGACAGTCCCTTGGAAGGGGTCAATAAAGCAAGCTCGAAATACCCAATCATTTACCTTTCCGCTTCGCTCGTCAACCGTCACTTTTGCGGCGGTGCCAGAAGGCGTGATCATTGGAACTTTTTTCTCTGCTGCAACCGAGAGAGCTGCCAGTGTATTTCCTGAAGTGGCAGCACCGACGATCGCAACAACTTTGTCGGACGAAATTAATCTCTGCACCGCACGAGTGGATTCTTCACCTTTGGACGCATTGTCTGCCTGTACCAGTTCAAGCTTTTTCCCCAGGATGCCTCCTGCGTTGTTAATTTCTTTTACTGCCAGTTTTGCACCATCGAATGCAGACGCGCCAAAAGCAGCAACACCGCCCGTTAACTCCAGGTTCGCTCCGATTTTAATGGTCTCGGCAGAATTGCCGCCACCCGCTAAACCTCCGGCTTCCTTCTTTCCTCCACAACCGGCCAGCGTTCCGAGAGCTAGAGCCACAATCGTTGTTGCTGTCAACAGTTTCTTTTTCAATTTGACAAATCCCCTTCCAATCTCTCTTTTTCTTTTTAAGTACCGGGAAATATCTGAATTATCCCAGTACTCATACTACATGAACAGTGAAAAACAATCACGCGTTATTTGAAGCTATCAGGCGAATTTATTACCGCAAATGGCGGTATTTCTAGCTATTACTCTAAATTCTATATTTGTTTAAAGATTAGTAGTTTTCATATCAATTTAGATTTTGGAATATTTGTAAATTTATCGAATCAGAAAAATTCCTATTATGATCAGCACCGTTCCGATCACTTTCATGCTCCCGATCGCTTCCCCCCAGACGTAACAAGCACTGATGGAAGCAATCACAATCTGCAAAGAACTGATTAAAGGAATGATGCGACTGATCTCCCCACCCTGTAACGCTTTAAAGTAGAACATTTGAGCAAGAAAACCGCTTAGCAGACCTGCAATCCCCAAATATATCCATGATTTTTTATTTAATTGCATTACCTCCTGCAGCTCACCCGACTCGATCCCTAATACCAGTAAGGCAAACGATACAACCAAAGACTGTACCAATAAAAGAAAGTAGGGCGATGTATGAAGGACTCCCCATTTTTCAAACAAAGGTGCTATTCCCCATGACAATGCGGCCAAAAGTGCGAACCAATAGCTTGTTTCAGTCATTGACAACCCCCCTCATTGTTTCATATTCCAAGACAGGGAATTGTATGAGAGGGTTGTTCATAGTCAGAAACTGCCAAGATGAAGTATAATGAATTGGGGCGGCTGTATACTGCCCAAGCAAGTTTTCTGCAAGAATACGAATCTCTCCAGCTGCAAGGGGAGAGTTGTTGACGTGTCTTGGAAAGGATGTCTTGTATTTGGAGAAGAGACCAAGCAATCTGGTTCAAATATGGTTTCAAGCGATTCGTTTTCCTTCGTTAATCTCAAGTCTGATTCCGGCTATGCTGGGAGGGGCTTTTGCCGTTATCGACCGGGCCTTTATTACTCAAACTCTCCCATTTCTGTTGGCTATGC
Organism: Effusibacillus consociatus; assembly: GCF_042652925.1. Lineage (NCBI taxonomy): Bacteria > Bacillati > Bacillota > Bacilli > Caryophanales > Alicyclobacillaceae > Effusibacillus > Effusibacillus consociatus. The sequence goes on along the minus strand of NZ_JBHSHC010000096.1, from coordinate 114,150 downwards.
TGATATTTATGCTGATTCAAGCGGGAACCAATCTGTTCAACGAATACTATGACTATAAATACAGCGCGAGAACAACTGGGGTTTCCTTTAAAATGGGAGTCTTGCACGATGGTAGGTTGACCCCCAAGCAAGTCTATTATGGGGGCATCGTCTGTTACATAGCCGCTTCGATGCTGGGAATTTATCTGACCACTTGGATGGGAAGTGGCTTTCTGTGGTTCGTACTGGTTGGAGTTCTCCTGGGTTACTTATATACAGGTGGCCCCTATCCTTTAGCCTACAGGGGATTGGGAGAGTTGGCCGTTCTCTTCTCCATGGGGCCTGTGGTAGTTTTGGGAACTTATTACGGGCAGGTGGGATTTGTAAGAGGAACGGTATTTCTCGGAGCTATATCCATTGGCGTAATGGCAATGGCAACGGTGCATACCAACAATCTGCGAGATCGGGAGATGGACCGCTCCGTAGGCAAGATTACATGGGCCAGTCTCTCTTCCGAAAAAACAGGCAAGCAGCAACTCACCATCCTCCTGCTGATCCCGTACTTGCTGCAGGCCATTCTGGCTACCGTCGAACTCCTTCCTTGGACAAGCTGGATTACATTTCTTACATTGCCGTTAGTCCTCCTCATCATCCGCCGTGTCTGGACCAGTACCACTCATTACGAACTAAACCTCGTTCTGGGCCTAACAGTACTTCTACAGTTACTGTACGGGATTGCCTACACACTAGGATTGCTGTCCTCCGTGTTGTTAGGGTAGTTAAAATAGTAATTGAAGGAAAGGTTATTGAAGGGGAAAAAGCAAAAGCAAAAGCTAATAAATATGTAATAAAGGGACAATAGTACAGAGAGGAGCAAACTGCAAATGAAATTTAGCAGCCGTATTAAAGTTTCGCTGGCAACTGCTTTAGTTGGATCTTTAGCTTTGTCCACTCCTACCTTTGCAGCTAATAGTATTTGCTACTATTCCTTTGAATCTGAAATGTATATGGGCTCAAATTCAAGTTCTTTTACACCCACAAACTCAGATAATGTACTTACTATTGTGGGGTGGCAAGACACTAACGATAATAGTAAACCAGCAGATGTTGAATACAAGCTGATTCGTAGCGGTTTTTGGGGTAGTACTTTAGTTGGATCTGTAAGGATTTCTGGCAATAAACCTCAAGCTGTACCTTCGACATGGTATAGGCACGTCTTCACAGGTGTAAGTCCAAATTATAACTACAAACTGTACACGGCCAATTGGTCCCAGAAAACTGTGAGGGGTGCGGGCAACGCATACGACGGTTATTAAAAAGCCCCCCTGGATCAAGCGAATTAGTATCATACATAAGAAAGAGGCTGCTGTGCCCATAAGAAGGTTATATACTATGGGACACAGCCTCTTGTTGTTGTTTGCTTCTTTCCGCTGGACCGTTTTTTGGGGAGCCATTCCGATTGGACTGTTAGCTGCCGCAATGCTGCATGCAAACAATTTGAGAGACAGGGAACATGACCCGCTCGTCGGGAAGATGACTCTGGCAAATTTGCGTTCCGAAAAAAGGGCCAAGCAAGAGCTGACAATCCTCGTTTTATCCGCCTATTTCATGCAAGCGGTTCTGGTGGCGATGGGAATTCTGCCGTTGTTGTCATCGATTTCCCTATTGTCTCTCCCATTAGCATTCACAATTATCCGTCGAACGGCAAAAAGCAAAACCCCATTGGAACTGAATTTGGTTCTCGGGCTGACTGTCTTGTTGCATTTGCTTTTTGGCATGTCTCATGCCATGGGATTATTCAGCTCGGTCCTTCTTGCATGAAAAGCCCGCTGATCACTCAGCGGGTTGCTTGTATTTGAAGCGATCCGATTCTGGAAGCAATTCTAAATATTGTCGGGGAATCGGTTCCCCTTTTTTGAGCGCTTCCAATATTTCAACAAGATACCCATAGGACCCCACGTTCGGAGACGATGTGACTCCTCTTCCAACGGCCTCAGAAGACTTACTGTTGTGTTCCAGTTCCAGAGTGTGAGGCTGGTTATTCTGCTGTTGGCTTCCCAGCATTTCTTCTTTTCCGGCGGTGTACTCCCCGATTGGTTGGGATTGCAGGGCATAGCCGGTTCCCATCATAGCAAAAACGGAGACACAAGAAAGAACAATCCATGTCCTCCCCACCCAATTCTTCTCTTCCTCGGATCGAATCGACAGAACAGCCATTGTCATCGAGATGAACATAAACAAAATTGTACATACCAATAGAAGGATCAACATGTAAAGTCACCTGCAATGTAAAGAAGACTTGGGTGAATGCCTGGGTGGCACAACAAAATAAGGCACTGACTGTGTCAGTACCTTATTGTTCGTCCGGTTCTCCGGCGACTCCTGCATCCTTTTTGATTAGCTTACATACTTCTCTGCTTCTATTACCTTAGCGGCAATTTCACGCTTAAGCCCAATCGTGTTGATCGGATTGAAGCGAACCAGCTTCTTGAAGATCGACAACTGAGTACGCAGCATGTCGCCCTCTTCCATAGCAGCCAACGCTTCACGGCCCAATGCTTCAATTCGACCAAACGCATCGTTTACGTAAGCACGAGTCATTGCAACTTTAAGCGGAGCGTCACCTTTTAGAAGCGCTTTATTGGTGCGCAGGATCGCAGATTCCATTGCAAAAATTCCGATCAGAATTTCCGCAAGATTCGCAAGAATCTCTTGCTGAGCGTCAATCTTGTTCTGATATTTTTGAACGGCCAATCCGCCAACCATCAGGAACGCTTTCTTTGCTTGCTCAAGCAGCAGTTCTTCAGTTCCCAATGGACCTTCGTTTGGCATTTGCGGAGCCATTCCCATCAGTTCCGACTGCAGTTTTTGAGCAGCTTGCAGCAAAGGAATTTCACCTTTGAATGCTTTCTTCAGAAGTGTACCCGGAATCAACAGACGGTTGATTTCGTTCGTACCTTCGAACAGACGGTTAATACGGGAATCACGGTATGCTTGCTCGATCCGATACTCCTGGATAAATCCATATCCGCCGTGGATCTGCACCCCTTCATCCACGCAGAAGTCGAGCACTTCCGAGCCAAACACTTTCGCAATCGACGCTTCAATTGCATACTCTTCAATCAGCTTGGCAGCTGTTCTGCCGAGATCATCCGGATAGTCAAAATCAGCAAATGCGTGATCGTAAAGTCCGGCAATTCGATAAATCAAGGATTCAAGAACGAAGGACTTGATGTTCATCTCCGCCAACTTGCTGCCAATCAAAGAGAAGGAGGAAATCGAACGACCAAACTGTTTCCGTTCGTTTGCATATTTGGCGGACAGCTCGAGTGCATATTTGGAACCACCCAAAGCAGCTACGCCTAACTTGTAACGTCCGATGTTGAGGATGTTGAATGCGATTACGTGACCGCGTCCTTCTTCGCCCAGCAGGTTTTCAACCGGAACTTTTACATCTTCCAGGATCAAGGGACGAGTGGAAGAACCTTTGATGCCCATTTTCTTTTCTTCCGGACCGGTGGAAACACCCGGGAAAGTTTTCTCAACGATAAACGCAGAGAACTTCTCGCCGTCAATTTTTGCATAGACAATGAATAAATCCGCAAATCCAGCGTTTGTAATGAACTGCTTCGTACCATTAAGAACGTAGTACTTGCCGTCCTCGGAAAGTTTAGCGGTTGCTTTTGCACCGAGTGCGTCAGAACCGGAACCCGGCTCAGTCAATGCGTAAGCTCCAATCCATTCACCGGTAGCCAGTTTCGGCAAGTATTTTTGTTTTTGTTCCTTCGTGCCAAAATAAACGATGGGGAGCGTACCAATCCCTGTATGTGCACTGTGCGAAACTGCCAGTGACCCGGCACGAGAGAAGTACTCCGAGATCAAGCTGCCGGAAACCTTGTCGAGACCCATTCCGTCATATTCTTCCGGAACATCGGCACCAAGAAGGCCCAGTGCTCCCGCTTTTTTCATGAGCTTATCAGAGAGTTCAATGTCCAAATGCTCAATCTGCTCGCGGTGTGGATCAACTTCACCAGCCACAAAGTCTGCGGTGGTTTTTGCAATCATTTTCTGCTCATCGTTAAATTCTTCCGGTGTAAAAATTTGATCAGGCTTCACAGTTTCAATGACAAAGCTGCCGCCTTTAATTTTTTCAGCCATCAGTTTTTCGGTCATTAATGAATGTCCTCCTTCCCTCAATGAGGTATCGTTTTACATCGCAAAATTAGGATACATATTTTTGTGCTTCGATTACTTTTGCAGCGACTTCACGCTTCAGTGCTACTGTATTGACCGGGTTGAAACGGGTCAATTTCTTGAAGATGGACAGTTGGGTACGGAGCATGTCGCCTTCTTCCATAACTGCCAACGTTTCACGGCCCCATGCTTCAATTCGGCCAAACGCATCGTTTACATACGCACGGGTCATTGCAACTTTAAGTTGAGCGTCTGCACCATTTGCAAGAGCTTTCTTCGTGCGCAGGATCACAGATTCAATTGCATAAATTTCGATCAGGATATCCGCAAGGTTCGCAAGAATTTCTTGCTCAGCTTCGATCTTGTTTTGATATTTTTGAACAGCCAATCCACCGACCATCAGGAACGCTTTCTTCGCTTGCTCAAGCAGCAATTCTTCGGTTCCCAGAGGTCCGTCGTTTGGAGTTTGAGGCGCCATTCCCATCAGTTCCGATTGCAGTTTCTGAGCCGCTTGCAGCAGAGGAATTTCACCTTTGAATGCTTTCTTAAGAAGCGTACCCGGAATCAACAGACGGTTGATTTCGTTCGTACCTTCGAAGATCCGGTTAATACGGGAATCTCGGTACATTTGTTCAATCGGATACTCTTGAATAAACCCATAACCGCCATGGATTTGGACCCCTTCGTCCGCAACGAAATCGAACACTTCGGAACCGAACACTTTTGCAATCGAACATTCAATTGCATATTCTTCGATTTTCTTTGCGTTTGTACGACCACGATCTTCCGGATCGGTATACCCTTCAAATTCAGTATTATAAAGACCACCGATTCGATAAATCATAGACTCAAGCACAAACGTTCTAATGTTCATCTCTGCCAATTTGTTGGCGATCAATGGGAAAGAAGAAATCGGACGTCCAAATTGTTTCCGTTCATTTGCATAGGTTGCAGACAATTCGATTCCGTACTTGGAAGATCCAACACAGCCATTTCCGAGTTTGTAACGACCAATGTTCAGGATGTTAAACGCAATAACGTGACCGCGTCCTTCCTCTCCCAGCAGGTTCTCAACAGGAACTTGTGCATCTTCCAGAATCAACGGACGGGTGGAAGAAGCCTTGATCCCCATTTTCTTTTCTTCCGGACCGGTGGAAACCCCAGGGAATGTTTTTTCTACTATAAACGCAGAGAATTTCTCTCCGTCAATTTTTGCGTATACAACGAAAACATCAGCAAAGCCAGCGTTGGTAATGAACTGCTTTGTACCGTTCAGAATATAATACTTGCCATCTTCCGACAGCTTTGCTGTGGTTTTCGCACCAAGTGCATCGGAACCGGAACCCGGTTCGGTCAATGCGTAGGCTGCAAGCCATTCACCGCTTGCCAATTTCGGCAGATATTTTTGCTTTTGTTCTTTTGAGCCGAAGTATACGATCGGCAAAGTACCGATACCAACGTGAGCCCCATGAGAAAGTGCGAAGGAGCCGCCCCGGGTAAAGTTTTCGGTAATCAAGCTGGAAGAAATTTTGTCGAGTCCCAGTCCTTCGTATTCTTCCGGAACATCAGCTCCGAGAAGGCCGAGTTCACCTGCTTTTTTCAAAAGCTTAACAGTCAGGTCGAGATCCAAATGTTCGAGTTGTTCACGATGAGGTGCAACTTCGCCCGCAACAAAATCTGCTGTTGTCTTGGCAATCATTTTTTGCTCTTCGTTAAAATCCTCCGGTGTAAAGACTTGACTCGGATTAACGGTTTCAACAACAAAACTTCCGCCTTTCACTTTCTGAGCAACTTTCTCAGCCATTTTGGAAAGCCTCCTTATACGAGTTCAAATACCCCTGCAGCACCCATACCGCCACCGATGCACATTGACACTACTCCATACTTCCCGTTGCGACGACGCAGTTCATTGATCAATGAAACCGTCAACTTCGAGCCCGTACATCCGAGCGGATGCCCAAGTGCGATTGCACCGCCGTTCACGTTTACCTTTTCCATATCCAAGTCAAGGTACCGTGTTACATATACGGCCTGGGATGCAAATGCCTCATTGATTTCAAACAAATCCACATCTTCCTTGGAAATTCCAGCCTTCTCCAATGCTTTCGGAATTGCGACGATAGGTCCGACTCCCATGATATCCGGATCAACTCCGCCGACCGCAAAGGAACGGAATACAGCCAGTGGCTTTAATCCGAGAGAAGCCGCTTTTTCAGCCGACATGACCATTACAGCTGCTGCCCCGTCAGAGGTTTGGGAGGAGTTCCCTGCCGTAACAGAGCCCTTCACATGAAAAGCGGGTCTCAACTTCGCGAGTGTTTCCATCGTGGTCTCCGGACGAACACCTTCATCCGTATCAAAAATGAATTCTTTAACCTGAACTTTCCCATCTTCAAAAGACTTGAGAGTCGCTTTAACCGGAACAATCTCCTCTTTGAATTTGCCTTCTTTTATAGCTGCTGCAGCACGCTGATGGGAGCGGACAGCAAAAGCGTCCTGATCTTCCCGGGATACTCCAAAGCGCTGCGCCACTTGTTCTGCAGTGTGACCCATGGACATGTAGATTTCCGGTTTATTTTCAGCCAGCCACGGGTTAGGAGAAAGCTTGTATCCTGTCATGGGGACATGGCTCATACTTTCCACGCCACCCGCAATAATCACATCCGCTTGCCCGATCATAATCTGTTGAGCAGCGAGTGCAATTGTCTGGAGACCGGATGAACAGAAACGGTTCACTGTCATACCGGAAACAGGGTTTGGTATTCCTGCGCGCTGTGCCACGATACGACCAAGGTTCATTCCTTGTTCGCCTTCAGGCATTGCACAACCAATAATTACGTCTTCAATCCCAGCCGGATCTAAGCCTGGTGTACGGCGAATCAGATCCTCCAAAACGATACCGCCCAAATCCTCGGGACGCGTTTGTCGGAGCGAACCTTTGGGAGCTTTACCAACAGCAGTCCGAACACCCGATACAATAACAGCTTCTTTCATGCCCTTCCCCTCCAAAATGACACTCATCGAAGTGAGTGTTAATTGCGTAACGGTTTTCCTTTGGACAACATGTACTGCATTCTTTCCTGTGACTTCGGCTCGCCGCACAAGCTCAGGAATGCTTCACGTTCAAGATCGAGCAGGTATTCTTCGGTCACCCAGGTATTCGCAGGCACTCGACCGCCGGCTAGCACGAAGCCGATTTTATCAGCAATCTTCACATCATGGTCAGAGATGTAACCTGACAGTTTCATCGATTGAGCTCCAAGCTTCAACACGGCATATCCAGGTTCGCCAACTACCCGAATCATTTTCTTTTGCGGTGCACGGTAACCTGCGTCCGCCAATGCGATTGCAGTCTGCTTCGCATTGTAAATCAGATAGTCGTTGTTAACAGTTACTCTGTCTTCACGGCGGAGATACCCGATCTTCTTAGCCTCCGGACCGGAAGTTGACACTTTCGCCATAGCGATCGTTTCAAATGTTTTATTGACAAGCGGTTGCAGATCGACATCCTTTTGGTCTTGTACCGCTTCTATGTTGCGAATCAACAGTTCTTTGTTACCGCCACCGCCTGGAAGCAGACCTACACCAACTTCCACAAGTCCAATATAGCTCTCGGCAGCCGCTTGGATTCGATCAGCCGGGAAGCACACTTCGATACCACCGCCAAGTGTCATGGCAAACGGTGCAGCAACAACCGGTTTATCCAGATATTTCAATTTCATCGTTGTGTCCTGGAATTGTTTTACAATCCAACTGATGTCATCCCAGTTCTCGTCTTGTGCTTCCATCAGAATCATCATCAGGTTCGCACCGACACAGAAGTTCTTTGCCTGGTTTCCAATCACCAGACCGCGCCAGTTTTGCGAAACTTCTTCACAAGCCTGCTGAATCATCATGGTGATGTCAGCTCCGATTGCCTGGTTGGGAGAATGGAATTCCAGACAAGCGATGCCGTCCCCAATATCAATTAAGGAAGCACCTGCGTTAGACTTGATTGTCTTGCCTTGTTCCTTAAGCGCTTTCAGATCGATAATTTCTTTCTTTTCTTCGATTCCCTTATATTCACCCTTCAAGGTATAGAAGGATTTAACAGCATTGTCCCTGCTGTAGAAGGAAGTCTTGCCGGAAGCAACCATCTCCTGCACCCATGCCGGGATGGTTTCTCCTTCTTCCTTCATGCGGGCAACCGATTTTTCAAGACCGATTGCATCCCAAGTCTCGAATGGTCCAAAATTCCAGTTGAAGCCCCACTTCATCGCTTTGTCAACACTTACGATATCACCAGCGATCTCGTCAACTTTCTCCGCCGAATACAGAAGCACACGTTTCAGCACGTTCCATGCAAACTGGCTTGCTTGGTCTTGCCCATAAACAAGCGCACGCAGCTTATCTCGGGAACCGCCTTGAAGTTTCGCCGCTTCCAGGGAAGCAAACGTCTTCTTTTCCTTTGGACGGTATTCAAGCGTATTGTAGTCAAGAACGAGAATGTCTTTTCCTTCTTTTTTATAGAAGCCCTGCTTCGTTTTCTCTCCGAGCCACTTGCGTGTCACCATTTCTTTCATGAAATCCGGGATTACAAAAGTGGCTTTTTCATCAGCATCGGTTACGTTGTCATGGCAATTGGTTGCTACATGAACGAACGTATCCAATCCTACGATATCAAGTGTCCGGAAAGTTGCCGATTTCGGGCGTCCCATAACAGGTCCGGTAATTGCATCAACATCATCGACTCCAAGAGATGCATTCACCATCTCCTGAACGGTGACCATTAAACCGTAGGTCCCAATTCGGTTTGCAATAAAGTTTACGGTGTCTTTGCAGACAACGACTCCTTTTCCAAGTACCCGCTCCCCGAAATCTACCATGAACTGGAGCAGTTCCGGTTTGGTGTCCGTGCATGGAATGACTTCCAATAATTTCATGTAACGAACAGGATTGAAGAAGTGTGTGCCAAGGAAGTGTTCGCGGAATTCTTTGCTGCGACCTTCCGACATACTATTGATTGAGACACCTGAAGTGTTGGAAGAGACAATGATGCCCGGCTTCCAAATCTTTTCGATCTTTTCGAACAACTGCTGCTTGACTGCCAGATTCTCAACGACCACTTCAATAATCCAGTCCACCTCTGACAGAACCGACAGATGATCCTCAATGTTGCCGGGTGTGATCAAATCAACGTTATCCGGTACATACAACAAAGCGGGCTTCGCCTTGGGAAGTCCTTCTTTGGCCTTCAGTGCAAGGCGATTCCGAACCTGCGGATGTTCCAGAGTCAATCCCTTGCGAGTTTCTTCTTCCGTCAGTTCCTTCGGAACGATATCCAACAGATATGACGGGATCCCTACATTTGCGAAATGTGCCGCAATGCCGGAACCCATAACCCCTGCTCCGATAACTGCCACTTTCTTAATCTTCCAATCCATCCCTGAACCTCCTCCTCAATAGTCCCACCAAAGTTACCAGACCAATCAACCGCGTAATGTTTTGGTTGGTTTTGTTAGGCTAGCCATTGCTGGCCGGGCCCCCCAGTCAGATTGTTGCTGTGCGGATCAGTCCCCTGGTTGCATCGATACATGTGTATGGGTGAAAAATAGTGTTTATACTACCCGCTCCCTACCAACTGATTGGAAGGAAGCAGTTTTGACTGAATGGTCATTCATATTATAGCACACTCTTTTTTTTCAGTAAATTCCCTTTTTCGCGGAAATTTTGTCGGGCGACACAAACATACCTAGTGATGATCGCATCCAAACCGGCAATAAATGAACACAATGCTAACAAAGGTAAAAGCTTCGGGCCTGAAGAAGAAGTATTCGCTTCGGATTTTGTTAAAAATCCAATGCAAAAAACAAGGAGTATCGGGGAAACTAGTTGAATAAGTATTATAAGGAAGCATCCCCACAAATGAGTTTTGGAAAGGATGTAGGTTATGGGCACAACACATTACTCGCAGCAGCAATTATTAGAGTTGATCAAGGAAAGGTGTGACTCCTTTCTGGAAGACATCGAATATTTGGGTGTCAATGATCAGGGGTATCCCCTATTCTCCGCTTTTGATGCCATTCATAAACGGGAAATTATCATTCGAGTGGTCGAAAATCGATTGGAAGCTGATTACGGATATGGATATCAGACTGTAATTACCACCATTCCCGTTGAAGAGTAACAACCAGAACCCCCGTGCGCGCAGCGGGGGTTCTTTCATGTTAGAACTTCCGTATCTTTCCTGGCCTTATCGATCGTTACCCACAAAAAGTTGGCTGATCCGTTTTCCGAAATCCTCGATCGCAAAGGTTGCCGTGTCCATTTTTTTATACCAGTTTTTAACCGTGTCCAATACCCATGAGGAAACCTTGACCCCGTCGATTAAAGGATAGAATTGTTCATATCCCCAAAGCAAGTGCTCCCATCGACGGTCGTTTCCGGGTTTTACATATTCCGATACATCCAAGAGTTTTGCTCTTCCGTCTTGTAAAAGGATGTTTTTCAAATGTATGTCTCGCGGATTCAATCCGACGCTTCGGACATACTTGCGAGCTTCTTCCACATCGTCAATTGCCTGTCTTGGAATATGGATGCCTTGCAGCAGGCAATCATACAGGGTAACCCCTGGTTCGTAACTGAGCACCAAATAGTTTTTCCCCGCCCCATAACATTTTGGAAAATACGGAGATTCATCCAACTTCGAGTAAACCTGTTCCTCCACTGTTTTTTTCGCTTCAGCTTCCGCAGTGTAAACCTTAAATGCATATTCGGGAAGCTCTTGATGTCGAAATACGGCGGCATCCGTACCGATCCCGATGCAGCGCAACCCCTCGGCGCTTCCTAAAACGATCACGGGTGCATTGTCTTCTTGTGCAAGAACTTGTATTTGATTGAGAGCGCCTTCTGCCCAATTCCAGTTTGGAACCATGACACCATCTCCTGTCATCGTCTTTCCGGAGTCGCACTTTTATTGCTGCCCTCGTTGCCAGGGTCTTTTTATTTTACCACGCGAGGGAAGAATGTTCTCGGGACAATCGCATGAAAAAAGGAGCAACAGATTATTCTGCTGCCCCATATTGGCAATGTGTTATTAAATCGCCTGGGATAGATTCTGAATCGCCAACTTGTTTTCAATTTCTCGCAAAAGAAAAGAAGTTTCCGCTTGAAGATGGTTCAGACTGGTATCGATTTTGTCTAACTCTCTGCTGATTTTGGTTAGTCGGTACTCCACATCGTTACTGGTCATAGCAAGCGACATAAAATACACATTGCTCTGCATATACGACTCATCTCCCTACTCCCCGAGTCCTGGTAGCCTAATTATACAAATAGGTGTAAGAGAAATATGTCGAAGTTTGTAACATGTCAAAAAACGGTTCTAAAGTCCTAGATCCTTGAAGCAGCAACAGATCCGGACCGGTTCATTCACTTTCAACTTTTTTTTGCAATCTCGTACACCTCTTGAAACGTTACCCCGTACTGCCTTGCCGCCTTGGCCACATCTTCAAACTCCGGAGCTTCGTGGACCATTCTGTCTCTTAGGTACGCTTGCTTTACACGAATTCGCCCAAAAGGGGTTTCTGCCAGACGAAACTTCCGGTCCAATATCTGGCGAGACCATACACTTCGGCGGACTCCCAACGTTGTTGTTTCTACCAGCAGAACTTCTTCACACCGGTCCGCCGTTTCCGGCAAGGCAAGAACTGTCACCAGTGTACCGGGCCGGTTTTTCTTCATATAAACCGGAGTGTAAAACACATCTAGAGCCTCCGCGTCAAACAACCTCTCCATCGTATAGCCAAGAGCTTCACCCGTAATGTCATCAAGTTGTGCTTCCAGAATAAAAATCGGCTCTCTGCCATCCGCGATCCCAGCCAGGTTTGGAAGTTCGCTGTTCGTACCAGACTTTTGAACCAACAACGCCCTGAGCACATTTGGATGGTCAAACTCCTTCTCTCCCGCCCCATATCCAATTCGTTCGATCGTCATAGAAGCAATTGGCCCAAACTCTTTCACCAGGGCTTGCAATATACCTGCTCCTGTCGGAGTGGTCAATTCCCCTTGCACGTCCAACTCGGCCAATGGCACCCCTTTCAGAAGTTCCGCAGTCGCGGGGGCAGGTATCGGATAGAGTCCATGTGCCATGCGAACTTTACCGTGACCTGTGGGAACAGGTGATGCGTAGATTTCGTCAATTCCGAGGTTCTCAAGGGCCAAACAAACTCCGACTATATCAATGATGGAATCCATTGCTCCCACTTCATGAAAATGAACTTCACTCGGATCAATTCCATGAATCTTGCCTTCCGCCACGGCAATTGCTTCAAAAACCGCCCGGCTGCGTTGTTTTACCCGTGGCGGAAGTTCACTGTGATCGATCATGGCGAAAATCTCGGCTGCCCGACGGTGCTCATGGTGGTGCTCATGGTGGTGCTCATGGTGGTGCTCATGGTGGTGCTCATGGTGGTGCTCATGGTGGTGCTCATGGTGGTGCTCATGGTGGTGCTCATGGTGGTGCTCATGGTGGTAGGAGCCGCCGATGTGCAGATGCAGTTTTTTCGCGGCAATTCCCCGTTTCACAACCGTGTCAACATGCATATCAAACGGATCAAGCGGCAGTCGCTTTAAATGTCCCACTATATAAGAAAGATCTGCCCCCAGATCAATCAGGGCAGCCAATGTCATATCACCGGAAATCCCGGAGATGCAATCCAAATATAACGCCTTCATGGGGAACAAGCCTCCATAACAAGTTGTTGGATAATGGCAGCTGAATAACCGGCGCCAAATCCATTGTCGATGTTCACCACCGTTACTCCCGCAGCACAGGATGTCATCATCGAGAGCAGCGGAGTCAAACCTTGAAAGTGTGCACCATATCCTACGGACGTCGGCACGGCAATTACAGGCCGCCGAACCAAACCGCCCACCACGCTTGCGAGGGCACCTTCCATACCAGCCACCACAATAAGCACTTGAGCTTCTCGAAGCTTATCCCGGTAAGCGAGCAGGCGATCTATGCCTGCCACTCCCACGTCATAGATTCTTTCGACTTGACATCCCATCCACTCGGCCGTTCCGGCAGCCTCTTCCGCGACTGGAAGATCGGATGTTCCAGCACAAAGAACGAGGACCTTTCCCGGGAATCTGCGAGCAGACTCCCCACAAGTCAGGAGTCTAGATACAGAGTCATAGACCGCATCCGGAAAATCTGCTTGCACCGCCACAGCCATCTCTTCCGTTGCCCGGGTCACCATTGCCCGACCATGAACTTCCATCAGACGGTGAAAAATTTCTCGCACCTGTGAGACTGTCTTGCCGTGTCCGAAGATGACTTCCGGGTACCCGGTTCTTTCTTCCCTTCCAATATCCACTTTGCAAAATCCTAAATCTTCAAATTCTCTCATATGACTCTCCTGTCTACAGAACCTTCAGCAGAGTTTCATTCATTGAACCACTTCGATATCCCTGCAGATCGAGCGTAACATAGGCAAATCCTTCGCCTTTTAAAACTTCTGTTATTTGGTCGGCCATTTGCAATACAAGCGCAAACTCCTCTCGAGGCACCTCGATACGGGCGATCGTGTCATGATGCCGGATCCGAAGCTGCCGGAATCCCATTTTCCGCAATGCCTCTTCCCCCCGGTCCAGCTGTTCCACCTTTTCCATGGTAATAATGTTCCCGTACGGAATTCGGGAGGATAAACAGGCAAAAGACGGTTTGTCCCAATTGGGCAACCCCATTTCACGCGCCAATTGTCGAAGCTCTTCCTTATATAAATCGGCTTCTTGCAGCACACTGCGGATCTCATATTCCTTTGCGGCCCTCCGCCCCGGCCGATAGTCGCCGAGATCGTCCATATTGGCTCCATCCAGAATCCACGGAATTTGTCTTTCCTTCGCCAGTTGAGTCAGACTGGAATAAAGACCTGTCTTACAGTGATAACAACGGTCCGGATTGTTGGCTACAAAGTTGGGGTTTTCCATTTCCTTGATTTGTATAACTTCATGTCGTGCGCCTACCTTCTGAGCCAACTCGATCGCTTCATTCAATTCTCGTTCCGGAAATGTTTCGGAAGCAGCCGTCACCGCCAATACTTTGTCACCTAATTCTTCTAATGCTCTTGCCAAAACAAACGTTGAATCAATCCCCGCTGAAAATGCGACAATCACTTCGTCCATTTCCCGCAAAATTTCACCTAAACGTTTATTCTTCGTCCGAAGATCCATAAAATCCTCTCCTCTTCGTACCCCTTATAACGCCCAGAGATTAAACAGCCCTTCTGTAACTCCCAGGTTATACATGTAATAAATACCAAACGCGGTACTGACACCCCCTATAATTCTACTCAGTACATGATTGATATCTGTCTTTTTCGCGCTTAATACGAATGGTATCCCGATCATCGTAGTGGAAAGGAGCATTCCAATAACCGTTCCCGCACCGAAAACCAAGATATATACGGCCCCTTCCCATACACTCTTCACCTCAGACATGGTCCATAACACAAGGGCAGCGCTTCCGGCAAGACCATGAATCAAACCGATGATCATTGACTTCAAATAAGACACACCATGATGTGGATGATCATGTGACCCGACCTGTTCATGAGAGTGAAAGTGTTTATGTGCAACCCCACCGTGCTCGTGCACATGAACATGGATTTTCTTTTTATTGTAGGAAAGCAAGCTTGTTATTCCCAAGTAAACAAGCATAATACCAACAAGGAATTCCAGAGACATGGCCCATTTTTCCGGTATCTCGTTCTTCAGCCGAATGAACACCATCCCCACGCCAAAAAGTGTCGCCGTATGTCCAATTCCCCAGAACACACCGGACAAAGAAGCATTCCGTAATCTTTTCGTCTGACTGGCTACTGTCGATACTGCAATTACGTGATCAGGCTCAATCGCATGTTTGATCCCCAATCCAAAAGCAAGCGTCAGCACTGAGAGCAAACTTTGTTCCATAACGTACCTCCCCCAAGCATTTATAAACTCCTTAATCTTCCACGTATGGAATGGTTAGAGGTCCGAGCGGGAGTACTGCAACTGACATGTTTTCCCCGTATTTCGCCCTCAGCTCATCCAGGGTCTTCTCGATATCATGAATCGGTTTGAACATGGCTCTCTCCACCTCTTCATCGGATAACGAAGAATATACCAATACATCTGCCCATACTTGAATGACAGCTTGTTTCTGCACTTGCCACTGATCAAAAACCTGAAACGCCGGGTCATTAATCATGTCAAGAATCTCCTGCGGCGTCCTGCGCATTTGAAGAATCTTCGCATAATTCCCATGATTTGGCAGTCCGTCCGAACACTCAGCCGCACAGATGATGGTGCCGCCTTGTTTCACAATTTTGTGTGCCGCACTCATGCCTTTTACCGCTTGATAAAGGTTCTGGTCAAGAGGATAGCCGGAGTTTGACGTGATCACTACATCAAACCGCTGATCACATTTAATCATCGCATGCTCTTTCACAAAAGCGCATCCCACTGAATGGGCCTCAAACAACTCGCCGGCAAATACTTCTGTGATTTCCTTGTCCCCGTTTAAAGTGAAGTTTAACATAAAATCGGGTTTGCACATCTTATTGATTTCTCCGCTCATTTCCTGCACCGGGTTGCCTTCCATGTTGCCCCAGGTTGCGAGCGGATCGCCTATCATCCTCGCATTGTGGAACGTCAGAATGGTCTCCAAGCCGGCAACCCCCGGCATGATTCCTTTCGGTCCGCCTGAAAATCCCGCGAAGAAATGCGGTTCAATAAAGCCTGTGACAATGCGAAAATCAGCCTCCACATATTCCTTATTAAGGTACACATCACAACCGAAACGGCTTGTACCAACCTTAACCTGTGTCGACTTGTCATGGCAGTTGTTGTTGATGATCCGGACGTTCTCAACGACCCATTCGCCAAGCATCTCTACAAATTCTTCCCTCATCTGGTCACGATGAGTTCCTGTTCCGTTTATCACAACGAATTGTTCAAGAGGGACATGAGACAATTCTTCCAATAGCCATGGTACAAGCTTGTGGTTTGGTGTTGGACGGGTAATGTCGCTGATGACAATTGCCACGCGATCCGTCTTTTTGACCATCTCACGAAGCGGGATCGATCCGATCGGGTTCCGAAGAGAGTGGAGTACCGCCCCCTTTTCATCTGCAAGTCCGTCAAGATGGATAGGTTCGACCACAACTGCCGTGTCAGGCACATTAACCGTTACTCCTTCTTTTCCATATTCAAGCTTGATCTTCAAAAGCCATCCCTCCTCAGTGAACAGCAACAGAGCTGTCCCCTATATTCACTGGACTCGGTTAGGAGCCAATTCCGCCGCTTGGCGCAATGCTTCTTTCAGACTTAGTTCGTCAGCAATTCCTTTGCCTGCAATATCGAACGCAGTTCCGTGATCAACGCTGGTACGGATAATGGGGAGCCCCACGGTGATGTTGACTCCCGCTTCCAAGCCGAGCACCTTCACCGGCCCATGTCCCTGGTCGTGATACATCGCGACTACAATATCGAAATCCCCTCTTGTAGTACGGAAAAATAGGGTATCGGCCGGAAGCGGTCCTACTGCATGAATCCCTTCTTTTTGTGCCTGTTCCACAGCCGGTACCACTTTTTCTTCCTCTTCTCCGTATCCGAAGAGGCCGTTTTCCCCAGCATGCGGATTGATCCCGCAAACCGCAATACGCGGGTTTTGATAACCTGCCTTTTTCAGGGTATCATGAGCCAGTTTGATCACAGTATATACACGCTTTGGATTGATCTGTTTAACAGCGTCAATAATCCCAATATGCGTAGTCACATGAATGACTTTCAATTTAGGAGCCGACAGCATCATCGAAAAATCTTCCGTATTTGTCAATTTGGCCAGAATTTCCGTATGTCCCGGGAAAATATGTCCGGCTTTATGAAGAGCTTCCTTATTGAGAGGAGCTGTACATATTGCATCGATCTTCCCGTCATTTGCCAATTGAATAGCCCTTTCCAAATAGCGGAAAGCGGCGTTGCCTGCCTCAGCAGACACCTGCCCAAACGGCAAATCTGCCGGTAATAAATTCAAGTCCATGCAATCTACAGTCCCATATTCAAAGCAAGCTTCTTCTACAGACTCAATCACTCGAACCTTCATATTCCCGTTTACAATTTGATTCGCTTGTTCGAGTCTTTTCGCGTCTCCAATCACGAAAGGCGCGGATATCTCGTACATTTCTTGATCCTGAAGAGCCTTAATTATAATTTCAGGTCCTACACCTGCACCGTCACCCATGGTAATTGCAATAATCGGCTTGGCAATTGACATTCTGATCTCTCCCGTCTTTTGATGGCTTTAGCAGTTCTAAAAAGCTTTGCGAAGTAATTCTTCAAACCCTTCTTTTGTCGGTACGCGAGGATTGTTCCGTACTAATCGGGCAATTCCCAATGCCTTCTCCGCAATTTCGGGAATATCGGTTTCCCGGATTCCAATTTGAGACAGACGCGTTGGCAAGCCGATCTCCTCAAGCAGATGAAACACAGCCTTAGAGGCCGCCAATGCCAGTTCCTTTTCACCAAGACCGTTCGTATCAGCATCAAACGCTTTTGCAATTTGAATCATTTTATCTTTTTCTACTGCAGCGTTATACTCCATCACATAGGGCAATAGGAGACCCGTTACCTCTCCGTGCGGAGATTTCACCAATCCGCCAATCGGATATGCCAGGGCATGAGCAGCAGCCGTGCCTGCATTCGAGAAAGCCATTCCGGCAAGCAAACTGCCTAATAGCATGTTGGATCGCGCTTCCAGATTGCTGCCTTGGTGCACTGCCAATGTTAAATTGTTAGCGATCAGTTCAATCGCCTGCAAGGCCAATGCGTCACTAATCGGAATCGAGCCCTGAAACAACAGATTGCCTTCAGCCTGAATATATTTATAGGTTTTGGCTGTATACGCCTCCACAGCATGAGCGAGCGCATCAATTCCGGAGCAGGCTGTCACATAAGGCGGCAAACCGGTTGTCAGCTCAGGATCCAGCAGAGCAACAGCAGGTCGGAGATAATTGTCGGAGATCCCCACTTTGATATTGTTTTCGACATCTGTTAGGACCGCTACAGATGTTACCTCTGAACCCGTTCCAGCTGTGGTGGGAATTGCAATCAAAGGAGCGATCGGCCCCGGAACCTGGTTTTCCCCGCCAAAATAATCCAGCGGGTGTCCGCCATGAGCCATCAACAGTGCGACTATCTTCGCCAAGTCGATACTGCTTCCTCCACCAAGTCCAATTATTGCATCTGTATTGATTTGAGAGTTGGCAAACTGATGACATTCCAAAGCGGTACTGACCGGTGGTTCCGGGACCGCCTTGTCATATACCACTACCTTATAGTCAGCCTCTTGCAGCAAGGAAATCACCTGATCGGCTATACCAGCCTGTTTGATGCCAGGATCGGTGATTATCAATACATTCTTTGCCTGGAGCCGCCTGAGGATCAGATCCAGTCGTTGAATGGCTCCATTTCCAAAAACAATGCGTTCGGTTGAAAAAAACTCCCACGTATTTCTCATCCTGTTTCTTGTCCCCCCTTACAGATTGATGACAACGATGCGTTCATCTGTCATTTCCTGAACGGCGTAACGGGGACCTTCTTTGCCGATTCCGCTATCCTTGACACCGCCATAAGGCATTACGTCCGCACGGTAAGTCGAAACATCATTGATAATAACCCCGCCAAAATTCAGTGCCTGAGTGGCCCTCATTGCAAACTGGAGATTTGAGGTGAACAAACCCACTTGCAATCCGAACCGGGTATCATTCGCCTGCCGGTAAGCCTCCTCAATATCATCAAAAGGAATGATACTGATTACCGGCGCAAAAACTTCCTGACAAATTACCTTCATCTCTGGCTTCACATTCACCAGAATTGTAGGGTGCAGGATAGAACCTTCCCTGATCCCGCCGGAAACAACTGTTGCTCCCTGACCGACCGCCTCTTGAATCCATTCTTCCGCCCGTTTTGCTTCCTTCTCTGAAATCATGGGTCCCACGTCAGTACCGGGATCTTCCGGGTTGCCAACTTTCAACGACTCTGCAACTTGAACCGCATTTTGTACAAATAGATCGTATACTTCGCGATGAACATAAACACGCTGCACTGAAATACACGCTTGCCCCGCATTGCCAACTCCACGGGTTACACATAGCTCAGCTGCCTTCCCAATGTCAGGTGCGTCTTTGTGAACAATAGTAGGCGAGTTATTCCCCAGTTCAAGAGTGACCTTACGTATGCCCGTCGTGCTTTTAATGTGACGTCCCACGCCTGGGCTTCCAGTGAAAGTAAACATATCAATCCGATCATCTTCCAATAAAAATTGGCCGGTCTCATGACCCAATCCATTGACTATGTTAAGGTGGCCTCCAGGCAATCCGGCGTCCGTAAGTATCTCAGCCATTTTGCAAGCAATAATCGGAGTCAGTTCAGCCGGTTTTAAAACGACTGAATTCCCGGCTGCAATCGCGGGTCCGACCTTATGGGCCGTTAAATTGAAAGGGAAGTTAAACGGGGTAATTGCGCCAATAACACCAACCGGCACACGTACGGTAAACGCCATTTTCCCCTCATTGCCCGGCTGTCCCAATGGAATTCCCTCACCGGCAATTCGTTTTGCTTCTTCTGCCGAAGCAATAAACGTTTGGATCCCGCGATCAATCTCCGCACGGGCATCCTTGAGGACTTTGCCCACTTCCTGAACGAGAGTCATCGCTAATTCTTCTTTTCGCTGTTTAAAGATATCGGCTGCTGCCATCAAAATCTCGTAGCGTTCGTAAGGGCTCAGTTTCTTTTTACTGAACGTCTCTTTCGCACTCGTCACCGCATCGGCAACCTCTTCTCTGGTTGCTTTCGCAATGCGGGCAATCTCTTCACCTGTATATTTATTAAATACCGGCAGATAGTCTTTGCCTTCGGTCCACTGTCCATTGATAAAGTTTCCGTACACAAGCACTTCCTTCTCTGCACTTGTTTGCATGACTTCACACTCCCACCCTAAATGTTAGTTATGCCATTTATGCAAATAACCATCGTTACCAAAGTTGAGCTCCTGCAAGTCGCCAATTATCTCTATGTGGTCCCTATCTGTAATCTCCGGGAGTAATGATTCAGACACATACAGGTATTCAAGATGCAGCGTATTGGGGATTAACACGATTCTTGCCTGCTCCGGTTCAGTCCCCCAGTTCGCCCGCAAAGCGGCGGAAAGTGCCTCCCGATCATTGTCAAGAACAATCGGTATCATCGCTCGATGCAGAAATGTGCTTGTGACGACATTTTCATTCATTTTTTGAAAATCGATCTTATCAAACAGCCGCTTGGTTGTTAGATCAGCAAGACCGATTCCCAACGAATTGCCGTGAGACTCTTCGCTCAGATCGCTTGCAATGATGTACTTTATCCGTGGAGTTTTTGGTTCTTCCACACCATGGATGCGAATTCTTCCGATTATGTTGGTATCCATGCCGGTTCCGCTGTAGTTTTTCCCGATCTCCCCGACGGCCAGGACATCGATGTCCTCGACAGGCAGTTTGGGCATTAACGCGGCTGATTCTCTTAGCAATTCACTTTCCCGATGCGGGATGTTTTCTGGGGGAATCGCTTCAATCTTGGCGGTCTGTTCAAACGCGTTTTCTATGATTGCAACTCCGCAAAGGATGTTTGCCTTTTCCAATACGACGCGTGCGACTTCCGGCATAATATCCCGTATCCCTTGAACTCCGTAACTGTGAATCAAGAGGGCCTGCTTATGCTTGCCAAGACCAATGGCAGCCATCTTCATCAGACCGCTTTCAATCCCGATCGGAGATTTGAAATCCGTATGCACCTTGACTCGTCCCATCAGAATTATGCCATCCGCTTCCCAAGCGTATTTATCGACATATACAGGCATTCCGCCAGGGGTATCCCCTGCGTGTACCACTTCCATCGAAGAAAGGATAGGAGCACCACAGAACTCCTCCGTAATTCCAAGGCTCTCCAGAACTTCAACTTGACCTTGTGCCGTGGCTCCGCCATGACTTCCCATTGCCGGTACAATAAACGGCAGGGCACCCATTTTTTTAAGTTCGTTTACGGTGGCGCGGATAATCATCGGAATGTTGGCGATCCCGCGACTTCCCGCCGTTATTGCCACTCTCATTCCTGGAGTGATCTTTCGACCTAATCCTGCCTGTGTTAACTGTTCGGATACGGCAGCGTCAATATCCTCTACAACAGGACCTTGAAAATGCTGTTTGATTTTCACTATCCTTGGAAATTTCATGAGACTCGATGCCCCTCCTTCGTTCAGGTATGTCTGTCTACTTCAAAATCGACGGTAACCAAGTTGAAACAGCCGGCACGTACGTAATAATTAAAATGTCGGCAACCAGGACAAAGAAGAACGGTAGTAAAGCTTTCGACAGCTGGTCCAATTTCACATTTGCTATCTGGCAGGCGACAAACAGGTTGACCCCAACAGGCGGTGTCACCATACCCATTGCCAAGTTAACGATCACAATCATTCCGAAATGAACCGGGTCGATGCCTAGTGCAACTGCTACCGGTGTCAATAACGGAGCCAAGATTATGATCGAAGCGGATGTCTCAAAAAACATTCCGACAAACCACAACAAAATGTTAACAAGAAGCAGGAAGACAATCGGGCTGTCCGAAATGGAAGTGAAGAAGGAAGCGATCTCTTGCGGTACCTGTTCCCGTGTCAAGATCCATCCGAACATGCCGGCATTGGCAATAATGATCATAATGATAGCTGTGGTGATGGAAGACTTCGCAAATATTTCAATCAGATCCTTCCACTTCACTTCGCGATATATGAATACCCCTACAATAAAGGCGTAGGCCACAGCAACCACAGCTGCCTCAGTCGGTGTAAATACGCCGCCATAAATTCCACCCAGAATAATAACCGGCATCAATAAAGCCAAAAACGCTTCTTTAAAAGCGGTCAATCTCATCGCCCAGGTAATTCCGGACTCACCCGTGTAACCCCGACGCTTTGACAGATACCAGCATGCGACAATGAGAGATCCCCCGATCAGCAGCCCCGGAAGAAAACCTGCCATAAACAAATCTCCGATCGACACACCGGCTGAGATCCCAAAGAGTATCATTGGAATCGAAGGCGGGATAATAACGCCTAATTCCCCTGACACGGCTTGTGTCGCGGCTGCAAAGCGAAGATCATATCCTCTTTTCACCATGGCGGGAATCAGAATGGAACCAATTGCCGCAGTAGTTGCCGCGCTTGAACCGGAAATCGCAGAAAAGAACATCGCGGTAATCACCGTAACAACAGCCAGTCCTCCGGTCATTCCCCCGGCTAAGGAGTTTGCAAAGTTGACCAATCGGCGGGATATTCCACCTGTCTCCATAAGCGATCCTGCCAGAATAAAGAAGGGAATCGCCATCAACGGAAAGGAATCAAGAGCCGCAAACATCCGTTGAATGAGAACCAGCAGCGGCATATCTCCTTCGCTCAGGAAGGCAATTGTTGAGGCAAGACCCAATGACAAAGCAACAGGTACGCTAAATAATAAAAGTATAAGTAAGGAAACCAACATAACTGAAGCCATATTATTCCGCCCCCTTGAAGAAATCCCGCTTGGCTTCACCCTGTAACGTCTCTAACAGGACGGCTGTCGAATTTAAAAGCATGAAAAAGCCGCCGGCAGGAACAGAAGCATATGGAATTGACATCGGCAGCTTCATGCCGGGAGAAAGTTGTGCAGAAACATGACCCAACATTTCAAAGCCATAGACAATCATGATGACAAAAAAGAACATAGATAGGATAAGAACGAGAATCTTCAATGTCTTTTGCAGGTTTTTACTCAGCCGTTCGGAAATTGCTTCCACACCGATCAACGCACTATAACGAACAGCGAGGGAGGCTCCGATAAACACCAACCAGATCATAAGGTACCGAGCCAATTCTTCCGTCCATCGCGGCAGCTCAATGTCGGCATATTTGGTTAAAAATCGAACAATCACCTGATAGACGATAATTGCGGACATACCCATCAGCAATAGAGCAGCAAAATAACGCAGCAATCTGTTGATCGCATCAATTCCCTTAATTACACTTTGCAAATAAGTCACCCCTTGGTATGGATTGGCGGATAGGTTTCCCTATCCGCCAAGTCTTGCTTTCAGCGTTCTTATTTGGTATTCCGAATACTTTCAATCAATTCTTTTCCAAATTTCGGTTCATACTTGTCATACACCTGTTTAACCGCGTCCATGAAAGGCTTGGTGTCCGGAGTTTCAACAATTTGCATGCCTTTGTTTTTCAGATCCCCCAGATATTGCTTCTCCATGTCTTGAACGACTTGACGTTCATACTTACCCGCTTCAACTGCGGCTTGCTCAATCGCTTTTTTCTGATCATCGGTTAAACCGTCAAATTTACTCTTCGCAATCAGCATAAGGGATGGAGAATAGAAGTGACGAGTCATCGTCAGATGTTTCTGCACTTCATAGAAACGGGACGTCATAATAACCGGCACCGGATTTTCTTCCGCATCAATAACTCCTTGCTGCAGAGCCGTAAACAATTCGGTGAACGCCATCGGTGTCGGAGCGGAACCTAATGCTCGGAACGAATCCATATGAATGTCGTTCTCCATTGTACGGATCTTAAGGCCCTTCAAATCCTCCGGTTTATTGACAGCTCGTTTACTGTTGGTTACGTTTCGGAATCCGTTTTCCCACCAAGCGAGAGTTTTCACACTAAGCTTTGATTCAACTTTGTTTCGAAGCTCAGTCCCAATTTTTCCGTCCAGCACTTTGTGTGCATGTTCAGCATCACGGAACAGGAACGGAAGGTCAACGACGGTTACTTCAGGAGCGAAACCGCTCATAGGTCCAGTGGAAGTCAGCACCATATCAATACTTCCTACCTTGAGGCCTTCGATCATATCCCGTTCCCCGCCCAACGAACCGTTAGGGAAGATTTTGATCTTGACTTGGCCATTGGTTTTGGACTCGACCAATTCCTTAAACTTCTCCATCCCCTTTTGGTAATGGGATGTATCGGAAAGTGTATGGCCGATTTTCAACTCAACAGCTTTGCCGCTTCCGCCTGAAGAAGCGGAAGTGTTTTGTTTTTCCCCGCCACCGCTGCCACAAGCGGTTAAAGTAAGCATGGAAGCTACTGCCAAAAGACTAAAAACTTTTTTCATGGATAGACCCCCTGTATGTTTTTATTTTTTCCACGGCATGAACCAAGGAAAAACGATTTCCAAACGCACCGGCTTTGGTGATGATTGGAAGAGCATCCGCACTACCGCCAATTACTTGAGAAAAGGGAATCCCCTCTTCCACTTCATCGAGAATCCAGAAAGCTTTCACTTGCAGGTACTTACAAGTTCGGTACGCAATATCACCTCCTGTAAGCACCATGCCTCCCAACTTCCGCCGCGATACAACCATAGCTCCTAACTTACCTAAACAATCAGCAATTTGGTTTCCTGCATACAGACCGTCGCGCCCATTTTTTCTCATCCATTCTCCGACTGGTAGCCTCGTTGATTCAGAAACGTCAGTGGTCAGCACCGGACTTTTTCCATTATCTATTACATCTATTAGAAGTTTTGTTATTTTTTCTAACTCTTCTCCCCTTTCGGAATCTTCCAAAAACGATAAAGGGTTTGCGACGATAACTTGAAACTCATCCCGCTCATTCAGAGCTTCAATTTGTTGTCTGGTGATCGCATTTACACTGCCGGCAACAACAAACGTCGGGAAGAAACTGTTTGTTTCCGGTTCTTTTTGTTCTGTTCTTGCTTTCCGTTTAAGATCAATTACCTCTGACAAGGAGTGGGCCAGTCCGGCCGATCCCACCCAGAGGGTCTTTAAGCCACTAGTCGAAACGGCTTCTGTAATCGCTTTCAAATCGTCTTGAAAAACAGCATCAAAAACTATTATGGAATTCCCCTGTGCCACCATATCCCTAACGCGGTCTGTAAGTCCGGCGCCCGATTCTCTGATGGTCTTAAGTTCAACATGGCCTATCGGCCTTTTTGATTGTCCGGAGAGAAGAGTAGGTATATGAGATTGAGTAACAGGGCATTTAGGATCTCGAGCAATCTCTGAATCTTCCAGCAGCATCTGGTTCACCAGGTGATATCCGCCAATGGTTTTTCGGTCATTTTTCGGATAAGCGGGAACTACAACCGCCAGATCAAAAGGTAAACTGTCCATCAAGGCATCAATTTCCGCACCAATATTGCCGCGCATGGTAGAATCAATTTTTTTGTACACATAAGGTACCAGATTCAGATCGAGGTGCCGCGCAATCTCTTTGGTACGTTCATAAGCCAACTGTGAATGCAAGGACCTTGTTTCCGCATTGAAAACGCATACATCAGCATCATTATTAAGATCATTCCATTCCGCATCCAGAAGAGACAGGGTACGGAACCCTTGTTTCGCAAATTGAAGCCCCGCATCATTCGATCCTGTCAGATCATCCGCAATGATGACTAATCTCGACAATGAATCCATCACCTTCTTATCTAAACAACACATTTAGAATTGACTTTACATTTAAAACATTACTTGAGATAGATGCAAAATTCAATAGTTAATTCTCTAAAAGTTGTTTCATATTGCAACGATTTTATTCCATATCCTTTATTTTCCTCCATAGAGTAGAACGATTGATCCCCAGACGCTTGGCAGCTTTCGACTGATTGTATTCTTCCTCGATCAGAACCTGGGTGATGATCTCTTTCTCAAGTTGTACGAGAGTTTTTCCCGATATGTCCAACCCAGTTCCGGCGGGCAAGATAATTCGTTCTTTAAACAGGTCATCCAGAATCGATTCAACATCTTCCAACTTAATAAACGGGGCTTTCCCTGTGATACACAACTTCCGAACCACATTTTTCAGTTCCATGACGTTACCGGGCCAATTCGCTTCTTTAAGCCGCTTCATGACTTCCGGTCGCAAACCGACTATCTGTTTTCCAAGAGCAGGATTTAGAGATGCTATAAACCAACGAACCAATTCATCTATATCTTCCTTTCGCTCCCGTAATGGCGGGATCGTCAAACTGCCTGTATTAATCAAATGAAACAGATCTTCCCTGAATTCACCATCCGCTACATGATTCTTTAAATTTTGGGCATTGGCTGCAATCAGACGGACATCAATCGGAATCGCCTTTTTGCCGTTAAGACGAACCACCTTTTTCTCCTGCAGAACGTTAATCAGCTTAGCCTGGATCGAGAGAGGCATTTTCCCTATCGCATCGATAAATAGTGTACCTCCATCCGCCAGTTCAAACACGCCTCGCTTGTTGTCTTCATTGCCTTCATATCCGAAAATCTCAAGCTCCAACTGCTCCTCTTTATACGATTCACAATTCAAAAAAACAAACGGAAATTCTTTTCGATCACTTGCATTATGGATCGCTTGTGCAAAACTCGTTTTGCCTGTTCCAGCTTCCCCGTATATAAGAATCGGAAATTTGTTTTTGCTGTATTGCTTTGCAGCTTGGATGGTTTCCTTCATAATTTCCGAAGTAGCAACCAGATGATTAAAATGCATACGAGCCCGCAACCCTCCGCCGGCCAACTTATTACGGATCTGACTTTCCACCTTTTGAATTTTACTGACCGTTTGCAGGATCGCAACCGCACCCAACCTCTGTTCTTCCGATCGAATGGGATTTTTACTAATCATCACTTTTTCCCCATTAAGTGTTACTACATCGTCGGAGGATTGGCCCTCTCTTTCAATGTCCGAATCCAGTTGAAGCTGAGGATTGATCTCCTCAGGCCGTTTCCCTAAGGCTTGTCCCGCATTAATGCCGAGCAGCTCTTCCGCCTTCTGATTAAAGGCATATATTTCCCCAGCAGCATTGACGGCGACAATTCCGTCCCGGGAGCATGAAATGATTGCTTCTAACAATTGAATCCGCTCTTTTTCCTTTTTTGTATAGAAAGCCAGATGTTCGGCATCACGGATCGATTCCATAACAGCTTCTTTGCCGGAGGTAATCAGAATGGAGTTTAATCCGAGCCGGGCAGCAACCGAGGTGGAAATCACATCCCCAATGATCACTTGAATGCCCTGGTCGATCACTTCCTTAATTCTGCTCTCCACCTCTTGGTCTTCCCGGATAGGAAAAAAAGTTAAATTCATGTCGAGCAACGTACCGATGACATCCGCTCCCTCGATAATCGTACGATAGCTCATAAGACCAATCTTGCCGGGATAGCCTTTTACAAGCGTCAAAGTCCGCATGATATCGTATCCTGATATTTTCACTTCCACTACAGGAATACCGCAATTTTCCCGCAGAAGGCGTGCAGTGGCTCCGCGGCTAATGATCACATCGTAGCCTTTCCCCTCCATGCTTTTTGCAATGGACAGCCCCTTGTAAAGGTCTCCAACTTCCACGTAGATGTCTTTATTTAATTCCTCATTCACTTCCAAAAACAAGTCTTTAAGCCCTTGATACGGTGCAATAACTAATATTTTAGACATAAGTTCCCCTCTTTTTTGCAACCCAATGAGTTGTTGCATTTTACTACAACCAGTATACAAGACAATCTTTTCAATTTTCAACAAAACGAAAAAGAAGGATAGAAATATTACTATCCTTCGAACAATTCTTGATTCTTTATTTACTTATTGATCTTTTGAGCGGATTTTGCCTCTTGTGGAAGCGTGATTCCTTTTGACTGATTTATATCGCTGAACTGAATACGATATGTGATCTGATCATATCTGCGAATTATATTCGGTTTCAATCTCATGTTTAGTTCCATTTTCTGAATTCCTACAGGTTCATTTCTTGTCCAAACGTGCATGACAGCCGTTTCCACATCCTCAAACCGAATACCATGCACTTCATCCCGAAACGGTTTGAGCTTTACGGAGAAATAGGAGCCTCGGTTTCCATCTTCCCGTTTCTCGATTGTGTGAGCGCTTTTTAGAAGTCGAAGCCAGAATGAAAAAGGATCTTTCAACCCCTGCAGCTCGCCTGCTACAGAACTCGTGTAATCCGTTTTGTTCCAGGTATTGGAATTTAAAGTATGGACGTAGATCACTTCAGGCTGAAAGTACACTTCAAACTGAAAGTCTTCCGTATCCGTTAACTTTGCTTTCGATGTCACCCAAACCGAATATGGGTCCTGCTGAGAAATGGATCGGATACGCAATTCCTCTTTGTTATCGAATTCAACTGTTTGAGTGGAAGAGTAAGAGCGCCATGCTTGTGAACTTGTCAGGGCCTTTTGAATGCGCAGCAAATCTTCTTCGTCACGGCTGCTGAACATGGTAAATGAAAGATAAAACAGCCCCACCCAGATCCCTAGTATGGAGGAGTATTTAAGCAATGTAGCCATTCAAATCATACCCCTCTTTTTCTTCCCAATAGCCTAAACCTCTTTCGTTAGTAAACTCAATCCGGTTCAGCCACTTAATCGATTTATATCCGTACATATCCGGATGGAACAATCGAAGAGGTGCCCCTTGATCGGCATTTAGCGGCTTTCCGTCCAACCGGTAAGCCAAGATCACATTTTGCTGCAAAAGTTGTGATAACTCATAGGTTTCTGTATATAACTGATCTGCCGAATACATCTTCACATAGTTTGCTCCAGGTTTCAGTCCCACCCTGTCAGCCACCGCATGGAAAAGGATTCCATCCCACTCAACCCCTGTTACACTCCAGCCTGTTACACAGTTAAAATCACGGACATACGATTGTTTGGGCAGTTTCATCAGTTCATCAAGTGAAAATTGTCCAGGCTGTTCAACCAGTCCGTCCACTACAAGCCGCCAGGCGGTTGGATCAAAGGGGGGATTGTCACTTCGTACTGAATAGATTCGAAAATAACCTCTCCTTTTTACAACATCAAGACCGGCAAGGAAACGTTCTGAGATCGGCTGGTACCAACGAACAATGCCACCTAACACCAAAGCTGTGAGTGCCCCGCCAAAAAGCATGATTACATCACGCCGATGGATCAAAATACCCCGATCGCGATCTTGATTTCCTGCACGCTTTACTTTCTTTGTTTTGCGCAGGTACCAAAGAGTGATATGCCCCAGAATCCATGGGATCACAAACAGGGAAAGAGCATCGTGAACCATGATGGAAAGTTGCCGGATTCCCAAATAAGCTGTAATATTCATCCAAAGATAAACACCGGTTACTGTCCAGCCAAGCCCGAGCGAGATCATGAGACATATATGAAACGTCTTTTGCCAATGTTTATAACTTCGAAGATATTGTACAATATAAGGAATTGACAACAGGATAAACAGGAAATACACGATACCCAGGATCGAATGAACTTGTCTGATTTCCCATTTTGCATCTCCAAAAAGGGTTCTCAGAGGATCAATGGAAAAGACAGCCCCCGTAAGCAGCAGAAGAAGGATCAAAAGACCATGGAAAAGATGGAGATAAAAATAAACCCTCCGTTTGTTCATAGACTTTCCTCCAGCTTTACATTTCCGGATCTGAATTGCAGAATTCGATCGGCCGCATAGACCCCCAATGAACTACAAGCTGTGAGAATCAAAGAAAATAGTGTCTCATATGCCCCAATTAAGAACAAGCTCAGTGGAAACACTGAACAATCAAGCAAAAAAATCAATTTGCTTAAAGAAAATCCGTACCGTTGATGAAGCATTTTAGCCAGCAGCGAACCTCCGCCCAAGCTGGCATTCCTCCTGGCCAGAAAGCCCAATGTAATCCCCATCCAAAAGCCGCCCGCTATGCTCCCCACCCAAATATTGTGGATCCCGAACCGGAGCAATGGTTCCTGAAGCACACCAATCACCAGCGAGGACGCAGCCATACAAAGAATCGAATTATAAAACAGATTTCGATAAAACAGAAAAGCTAGAATAAACAATGGTAAATTAAGCAAAAAGATTCCGAATCCGATATTGAAACCGAACAAATAATACCCGATTTGACTCAATCCGGTTACTCCACCATTCATGATCCTGTTGGGGACGGCAAACAAAAGATTGCCTACAGCAAAAAAGACGATGGCTCCAAATATGGTTAAGCATTTTTTTATCAAAATTCCCCTCACCCCAATAGGCCTGGATCGCCGGGCCGCTTATTCATGTGTCGTGTTTTTGCTGTCCCTCTGCAAATCTTTCTTGATCCAATCAATAAGTTCTCTTTCCCGTTCCTCGTTCATCTTCTGTGATAATTCCGGGGTCCACGTATAAAATCCTTTCCCGTTCTTTTGACCGAATTTCCCCTCACTTACAAGCCTGCGCATTGCAGCCAATGACTCCTTATGGGTGCTCAGATCGGGAAATAAGTAATTTGAAATCGAATCAAACACATCCAATCCTCCCATATCAGCCGTCATAAACGGACCCGTTACAGGGAGTCGGCGTCCAATGCTGTAGCGTACGGCAGCATCAATATCTTCCATCGAGGCAACTCCCTGCTCCAACAGGTACTGGGCTTCTCGAAACAACGCATACTGCAGGCGATTTCCGATTGAGCCAAGGACATCCTTTTGCACCATAATGGGTTTTTTATTCATTGAACGAAGCAGGTTTAAAGAACGGTGAATCGTTTGATCAGATGTCTGATCTCCACGTACCACTTCAACAAGCGGGATTAAATGCCCCGGGTTCCAGAAGTGAGTTACGATCGTTCGCTCCGGATGTTCGGTATATAACGCAATAGCGGTCGGACTAAGACCGGAGGTGTTGCTGGCAAGTATTACATCAATCGAACATTGTGCATCCAGTTTTTTAAACAAGTCCTGTTTCAGGGGGAGGTTTTCCGGTACCGCTTCAATAATAAATGTTGCGTTCGAAATGCATTCTTGCATCGATAAGGTAAATGTGACACGGGATTCGATCTCGGCTCGCTCTGCTGTTCCAATCACCTCATATTGCAGTAAAACATTCAGCTTGTCAGCAATGCCTTCCCTTCCACGTACGATATCCGCTTCACTGTTTCCCCAAACGGTAATTTCTAACCCTGACCATGCAGCAGCCAAAGCAATGGAAGACCCCATTGTACCGGATCCAAGTATCGCTAAATTTTCAGTATTTGACATCATTGATCCTCCCTCCTTGAAATCGAATTAGATGGCTGTCCATCCTCCGTCAACTCGAATGGTATCTCCCGTAACAAAGTTAGCTAAATCTGAGGCTAGAAACAGCACGGCTCCCGTTACATCGGAGGGAGCAGCCAGTTTGCCCAACGGAATCCGGTTTAGCACATCTTGATAAAACTCCTTGTCGGCCAGCATTTGCGCGGTTAGCTCGGTTTCTATGAAAGTGGGAGCCACCGCATTGACCTTGACATTGTAAGAGGCCCACTCCACAGCTAACGCCTTTGTTAACTGTACGACGCCACCTTTACTGGAACAATATGCGGAACGCTTAATGTAACCGACAAAAGCCATCTGGGAAGCAATGTTGATAATCTTGCCCCGTCCCTGTGCAATCATATACTTTCCTGCCCGTTGTGAACAGAAAAAAGTTCCTTTCAGATTCGTGTCGAGAATGCAATCCCACTCCTCCTCAGTTACCTCCAGGGCAGGTTTAGGGATATTGATTCCGGCATTGTTCACCAAGATGTCTAATCCTCCAAGACGAGACACTGCTTCATCGATCATTTTGTATATACAGGGAACGCGCTGCATATCTGCCACGATGCAGGAACAATTCGATTGATAACTTTTTAGTTCGTCAGTCGCAGATTCCAAAGCGGCTTCATCTCGTCCGGCAATAACCACTTTGGCACCCAATTTGGCAAACGCCAGCGCGATATTCCGCCCGATCCCTTTACTGCCGCCAGTGACAATTACTTTTTGTCCATTTAGTTCTGAAAAATAATTCAAAGTGTTCCCTCCATTCATCCCTTAAGCAAAATAAAGCGGGATAGCGTGGGTTCGTAAACCCACGCCAAGAGTTGCAAAGTTTTCAATTCGTTTGCTAGGCCTTAACAAACACCGTTTTGATCGATGTGAAAAATTCAATGGCTGCCTGACCCTGTTCCCGCGAATGAGAGCTTGACTGTTTCATTCCGCCAAATGGAGCCTGCAATTCCACACCGGCGCTTTCCGCATTGATGCGAACAAGCCCTGCTTCAATTTCATTAATAAATGAGAGCATGTTGCCAATGTCTTTTGTGAAGATGGAGGCACTCAACCCGAATGGAACATCGTTTGCCAGGGTTAATGCTTCTTCAATCGTATCGACTTTAATCAATGCCAGAACCGGACCAAAGATCTCCTCCTGTGAAATCGTCATCTTCGGTGTCACGTTTTCAAATATTGTCGGCTGCACATAGAAGCCGTTTTGCAGCTCGTCATCTTGAGGCTTGCCGCCCCCGCAGAGAAGGGTAGCTCCTTCTTCCATCCCTTTCCGGATATAGGAAAGAACCGTCTCCAGCTGATTTTCACTCGCGCAAGGACCCATCCAGGTGTCCCCGTCCAGTCCGTTGCCAATTTTTATTTCTTTGACTTTCGCCAACAGCTTTTCTTTAAACTCATCATACACGTCACTCTGAACAAAGACGCGGCTTGTGGCCGTACATTTCTGACCGGTTGAACGAAGTCCGCCGCTGATCGTCGCCTCGACCGCGAGATCAAGGTCGGCATCCGCTGCCACAATGACCGGGTTTTTACCGCCCATCTCAAGTTGATATTTGGCACCCCGTGCAAGAGCACCTTGACCCACCATTTTCCCCACCTGGTTCGAACCGGTGAATGTAATTCCGTTGATATCGGGATGATCAATAATTCCTTGCCCAATTACCGAGCCGTTTCCCGTCACCATATTTACAACACCTGCCGGCAAGCCGGCCTCGTCCATGCACTCAATCACTTTCGCTGCAGTAACAGCCGTTTCCTGAGCAGGCTTGAGAACCACCGTATTTCCATACACAAGAGCCGGGGCCATTTTCCATACGGGGATCGCCACCGGGAAGTTCCAAGGAGTAATCACTCCTACTACTCCAAGCGGCACACGGGTTGTAAACATCAGCGCTTCACTGTCGGTGGAAGGTATCACATCGCCGATTTTGCGCATTCCTTCCCCCGCGTAATAGCGTAAAATCGCGATGCCTCGTGCGGTTTCTCCCTTCGCTTCCGCGAAAGTTTTTCCCATTTCTCTTGTCATCGTCTCCGCCACTTCATCGATTCGCTTTTCCAATGCGTTGGCAATTCTGTACAGGTATTCCCCTCTGGCGGCACCTGACAGCTTTCTCCATTGCACCTGCGCTTTTTTTGCGGCCGCAACCGCCTTATCCAGATCCTCTTTGCCGGATTTCTGTATATAGCCAACAATTTCATTTATGTTCGCCGGATTGACGCTGGCATCCACTTGATTCACAGCAGCGGACACCCATTCTCCGTTTATATAATTCAAATATGTTTTTATCGTTGTTTCAAAACTCATTACCGCCATGTTCAAACCACCCGCCTCAGATTTGTAATGTTAAAACGTTGGACCGATCCGCCAAATCCCAAAATCATACTGTTTCAAAATTTCTGCTTTCGTGAGTTTTCCGGAAGCGACCGACCCAATCTCAGCGAATATCCGTTGCCCAACCGATTCAATCGATTCAATACCGTCAACAATCGTTCCCGCATTCAGATCCATATTTTCTGTCATGCTTTCAAACATCGGGGTATTTGTTGCAATCTTGATCACCGGGGCAATCGGTGAGCCCGTTGGTGTCCCTCTGCCGCTTGTAAACAGCACAATTTGTGCTCCCCCTGCCACCATACCGGTCAATTGTTCAATGTCATGACCCGGGGTATCCATCCAAACAAGCCCTTTTTTCGTTGGAACTTGGGCGTACTCGATTAACTCCTGCAGCGGCCGGGTACCCGCCTTGGCAGCCGCTCCAAGTGATTTTTCTTCTAACGTGGTTAATCCGCCTTTTCGATTCCCGGGACTTGGATTTCCGGTTCGGATATCCACTCCCATCGCAATTGCCCGATTTTCCATCGCTTCAATCACTTCATAGACCCGCTTGGCCACCCTTTCATCGACTGCACGATTCGCGAGCAAATGCTCGGCACCGATCAATTCGGTTGTTTCCGCCAAAATCGCAGTCCCACCGCGGTCGACGATCATGTCGCTCACGACACCGACCGCCGGATTTGCGGACAATCCCGAACAAGCATCCGAACCGCCGCATTCTGTGCCAACGATCAGTTCGCTGAAATCAATCGGTTCCCGCATCAAAGCAGAAGCATCCTGCGCCATTTTCGCCGCAATTCTCGCTCCCTGGGCAATCGCCCCGAGTGTGCCGCCATGATCCTGAATCGAAACCACTTCGACCGGCTTGCCGCTTTTTGCAATCTCCCCCGCAACCGATCTAGCCTGATGAGTTTCACACCCAAGGCCCAAAACTACGACCCCGTACACATTCGGATTCGTCCCCATGCCCACATAGGTACGAAATGTTTGTTCATAATCGACACCCACCTGCGCACATCCGTGTTGGTGTATAAAAGACACTGTCCCTTGAACAAGCTCCGTAATCTGTTTTGCCGCTTGGGTGGCACAAGTGATCGTCGGCAGAATCAGGACATGGTTTCTTACACCGACCCGGCCGTCCGGACGCCTGTATCCCCAGAATTTAGGGAAGTTTTGTGTACTCAACTTTGTCACCCCTTCCTCTTTTTCCTTCTACGTTGTGAACATGTACATGATCGCCGGCAGCTATCTCCTGAGAAGCAACCCCTATGACCTCCCCGTATTTAAGGACGTCTTCGCCCTTTTTTATCGGAACAACGGCGAATTTATGGCCAAATTCGATCGCATCCTTCAAAACGATTTCGAACGTTTTGTCCTGACATACTACATGAACGAGTGCCCCTGCAGCAATATTGCTTAAAGCAACTGCCACGTTGTCCTGCGGCTTCATCATGACAGTGTTGTAAGTCGTGATCATAGGGACCTCCTTTTTTATCCAACATTTTGCATTACAGGCGCTTGCGCTTTGACCGGGTTATTCAGCACCCCGATCCCCGGGATTTCGATCTCGATTCGATCTCCATCCTCCAGAGTAAATTCGTTTGGTGGAATAATACAAGTTCCGGTCAAGAGCACTGTGCCGTCAAATATGACATTGTCTCGGACAAGATAAGATACGAGTTCGTCCAATTTTCTCTTGAGTTGTCCGGTACTTGCGGACCCTTCGACCACTTTTTCTCCATTGCGGAAAATTCGGCACACGATTTCGAATTTGTATGGGTCTTCGACCGTTTCCACCAGCCGAATCGCAGGGCCGATTGCACAAGAATTCTTCCATATTTTCGCTTGCGGAAGATACAATGGATTCTCGCCTTCAATATCACGGGAACTCATATCATTGCCAATCGTATAGCCAAGAATTTTGCCTTCCTTATTGATCACGACACCTAATTCCGGTTCAGGAATTTGCCAGTGCGAATCACTTCGCAAATAAACGCTGTCATTGGGTCCTACCGTACGGGCTGACGTAGATTTAAAGAAAATCTCTGGCCGTTCGGCATCATAGACTTTGTCATAGAATGTCGTAACATCCAACTTGCCGCCGGTAGATTCATAATTTCGGGCATCTTTGCTTCTTTCATAAGTGACCCCGGATGCCCAAACTTCGGGCGCTTCGATAGGGACGAGCAAGTGCAAATCATCAAAGTCTGCATTCAAAGGAGCAGATTCTTGAATTACCGATTGCACCAGCACAAACGGCGTGGTGTTTTGCTGATCGGCCTTCTGAACCAATTCGATAAAGTTTGCAAAACGCAGTTGATAAACTTGATCTGCGTCTGTCAATACAGCAAGAGTCGGGAGATTGTTTTCATTTAAGAAACGAATAATACGCATGGAAATGCACCTCCGAAAGTTTTATATTATAAAACCGTGTTTTGTTCATTAGCTACTAGTGTCTAAATGACACCAGCTTATCTCAATAGTTCTGCCACCGTCTTCAACTCTCGTGAGAGGTGAATCCCATATCCCATCTGTTGGGATATTTCATCTGCCGCCTGCCTTAATAGGAGCAATACATTCTCCACCGGCTGATCACCAAGACTTGATATAGGAGTGGACATACTGGCTGCGGCCACTACTTGACCCGAATGATTTCGTATCGGAACAGCCACACAGCGAACACCCGGTTCATTCTCTTGGTTATCAATGGCATATCCTAAAGAACGCACGTTCTCAAGCTCTTTTAGGAAGTCCTGTTCATTCGTGATGGTGTTGGCAGTGTGGACAGTATAAACATATCCGTGAAGAATCTTTTTGATTTCTTCCAAATTTTTAAAAGCGACCAGCACTTTCCCAACGGCACTGGAATGGATGGGAACTCTTCGGCCTATACGTGAATACGCGACGATTCCGGAAGTTCCTTCCACTTTATCAATGTATACGCCTTCTTTTCCGTCAAGAATCACAAGATGAGTAGTTAACCCTGTTTGCTCCGTCAAATTCAGCAGATACTTCCTTGCGATTGGCCGCAGGTCCAAACTGTGAATCACGAAATTCCCACGTTCCAACAATTTCAGTCCCAGCTTGTATTTTCCGTTTTCCGGGTTTTGTTCAATATAGCCGTGTACTTGCAGGGTTTTTAACAAAGAGTGAACCGTGCTTTTGTGCAATCCCATCCGGTCGCTGATATCCGTAATCTTAAGCTCTGTCTCATGCTCATCAAATAAATCCAAGATCCGAAGTGCCCGGTCAACAGCTTGAATAATTGGCAATTCTCTCACCCCCTCGCCTTCCGAATGGCTTCCACATATTGTTTCGCAATTTCCGTAATCTTGTCAAAATCGTTCGATTCAATTGCTCTCCGGTCAACCAGGTTTCCACCAATCCCGACCGCGGCAACTCCCGCTTCAATAAAAGATGCCACATTCTCAAGATTGACTCCTCCGGTCGGGATCACCGGCACATGCGGAAAAGGGGCTTTTATATCCTTGATGTACTGAACTCCAAGACCTTCTGCGGGGAAGATCTTAACGAGATCCGCGCCCCACTCGATGGCTGTTATCATCTCAGTTGGAGTCATAACTCCCGGGACGGCAATTTTTCCGTATCGCAAAGCCGTTCGGATCACATCTTGATGGAGGCTGGGGCTGAACAGGAAATCAGCTCCGCTCTCGATTGCCAGCCGCGCCGATTCACCGTCTATCACAGTACCTGCACCAACAACCGCCCGGTTTTTTAATCTGGCAGACAGCTTTCGTATAACAGCGAAAGCACTCTGACTGTCTATGGTAACTTCGAGGGAGGTTACACCTCCTGCAACGAGACTCTCCGCAACTTGTTCCATGGCTTCTTCCGGGACCCGGCGGATCACTGCAATCACACCGCTTTCGGTAAGCCGCTGCAGCAAAGAAACTTTAGGCAGCATCCAAATTCCACCTCCCCAAACTATCGAAATACTTCTTTCTTATTGTGATCGGGGTCGACCTGGGACCAAAACGGCAGTCCTTCGACGTCTCCAACAACAGTTAATGCCAATGCACCTGTTTGATTTCCGAGCCGAACAGCTTCTTTATAAGTCCAGCCTCTGAGAAGTCCTGACAGAAAACCGGCTGCGAACGCATCCCCAGCACCTATCGGATCGATAATTTGCTTGACCGGGAATCCTTCAACATACCCAGCTTCTCCGGCAGCAGCGTAATAAGCACCCCGCTCACCAAGCTTAATCACAACCACCTTGGATCCATTTTCCAAAAGGCAGGCGGCAATATGTTCCGGCTCAGTTTCTCCCGTAAGAATTTCACCTTCTTCAATCCCGGGCATCACAATGTCACATTTGCTCGCTACATCCATTAATACGTCTCGTGCTTCTTCTTTTGACCACAGTTTCAAACGTATATTCGGATCAAAGACGACTGTGATGTGATTTTGATTTGCCAATTCAATCGCATGATTCACAGTATCGGCACATGAGGGACTTAAGGCCGGAGTGATTCCCGTTACATGCAGATATTTGGCTTGGGTAATGTAAGCCGGATCCAGATCGTGCGGAGTCATATGACTTGCAGCCGATCCTTTGCGGTAATAGTAGACTTTGGGCTCCTGTCCCATCTGCCGTTCTTTAAAAAACACGGCGGTCGGATGCTGATCATCAAAAACAACCCGCGAGGTATCTACTCCCTCTCCGCGAATAAAATTCCGGACATACAATCCGAATTCGTCATTCCCCAGACGACTGATCCAGCCAACCTGATGTCCCAACCGGGCAAGACCGATTGCAACATTCGATTCCGCTCCGCCAATTGTTTTTTCAAATTGTGCCGCGTATCGCAGCGGTCCAACAGATACCGGATTGAAGAGCACCATCGTTTCTCCGAATGTTATAACGTCCATTGCATTACTTTGCCGCAGGAACCGCCAGTCCCTTAGGAATCGCCAGTCCCGCAGCTCCCCTTTCCGATGTTTTCAGGTGGGGTGCATATCGTTTGATCAGATCCTGACCGAGTCGGGCTCTCCGAACACGTTCTCTGCACAATGCAACCGAAGTCGTTTCCAGATGGGTTCCGGACGGATAAATATTGGGCGAGTTGCGCAGTCCGAACTTAATATAGACAGGAGCCGCTACCCTGATAATCTCAGGGATGTCGTAATGTCTTATAAAACCGCCAATATCATCCGGCGCCTCGACATAAATATCGATCGGGATATCGACCGCCTGCCGGATTGCCGCCAGACGAGCCAATGTCAAGTCTGTTGGCACATTGTACGTTCCGGCCCCAATTTGTTCGATGAGACGAATCGATACCGGATTGGAATGAGCCATTTGCACCGAAATTTTCACTACCAAATCATTCGGCAATTCACCTATTTTCTTAAATTCGTTGACCAGCCATAAGAGACCTTCATCTGCTGCCAAGATGCTGCGGATTCCCATACTGCAGGCCCGTTTGATATCTTCAATGGAATAAACCAGCTGGTCCATCCCCTGCACTCTAAGAGCCGCGATTTTCCCGGCACTGGCCCATTGCATCGGGGTAATGTCCCATGATCCGCGGGGACCGACAAACAAACTGACTTCGAGCTTTTCTCTCCTGCCGATTTCCGCCATTTGGCTGAGCTCGTCATCTGTAAGGAGCATGATACCGCTGCCTTGCGAGATTCGGTGGATTACTACTTCGTAATCTTCACAAGCTTGCACAACCGCTTCAAAAGAGGCTGGCCCTTCAACACTGGGAATTTCAACACGGTATTGGGCTCCGTCAGGAAACGTCTTGGCAGATGTGGGCAATTCATGACAATCTCCGGCGGGAAAGCCAAGTTTTTGGATTGTATCTCTTGTCTGATTCAAGGGATTGCCTCCTTCCGAATTGTGAATCATCTCATTACTTGGTCTGCAACAGGCAGTTTTATATCCTTTCTGTAATCGAGCTCGGCTTCTTCCGCCACCGCCAGGGGAACAACTCCTAGAGCGGCATCGGTATGTCCGTACATTCGGTTGCTGGCTGCAACGAGCCGCTGCCGCTTTCGAATCCTCGCCAATCTCTCTTCCCCTAAACCATTTCTCTCTTTGCGAACTGAATCAAACTCGAACTGAAGTGAACCGTTCCGGAATGCCGTCTCATCGACAAACTGAATTTGGCGTTCACGCAGATTGAGATAGAGAAGATCACCTGTTTTGAGATAGAGAATGCCTCCGCCCTCGAGGGCTTCAGGTGTCATATGGCCGATAGCGGCACCGTAAGTTACACCGGAATATCGTCCGTCACTGATCAACGTCGCCAAACGTTTCAAGGAACGGTTAGCGTTGATGTGCTGCATCGGAGTAAACATCTCCGGCATCCCGAATGCGACAGGACCTTGACCCGATATAATAACGGCAATCTTTAGAATCGCTTTCTCTACCAACCTGTCAAACAGGGATTCGTAATCCAAATCTTTCAAATTCGGGTACTCTTCCGGAGAATTATATTTTAGTGCAGCCAACAAATTGTCATGGCTGAAGCAGCGCTCCAGCTTTAAAGTCTCCATCAAATTGGAGTCCAGCAGACCGCGGTTTGCATCATCCTCATTTTCGTAGTAGAGAACAAATGCCGCTTTTTTATCAAATTCATCCAACTGGGAAGTTGGCATGCCGCTGATTTTTACAACCGCACTTTCAAAAAAGTTGCCTGTTAATACATCAACACCGCTAAACGACCGTCGGGGATCCGCTAAAATAATCGGATTTTCGCTAACATTTAGCGCGGATAAACGCTCTCTGTTTTGAAGCCGTTCCCGCCAAGCAGTACCGGTAACGGTTGGAGCATCCGCATCCATCGGAACCCCGTTTTCCAACAACTCATGAAATAACGTTTCCATGCCCCGGATGCTGCCGCTGCAGCACTGTGACGCAAGTACGAAAATATCCCTGCCTTGTGTCAAACTGTAATCGAATAAATCCGGAACCGGATGCTCATGGTGGATCTGGTCCAAATCCCAAAGGCTAAACTTATAGCCGCCGTAAAGCATGGCAGCAACCATATGCATCATCAAATTTGTCGATCCGCCTGATGCACTGTGTATGCGAATCGCATTTTTAATATTCGCGGCCATGATATTCGAGACCCCGAATACCGGGTCATTGATCATGGTTGAAAGACTGTCAAGAGATTGATTGATTGCTTCCTGGCTTGGAGGATCTGTCAACAGTTCCAGTGACGGGTGGACCAAACCCATTCCCGCAACCAGATGTCGGGAGCTGTTGCCGGTACCATTGAAAGCGCAGACTCCCCCTTTTCCGTCACATGTAGCGACAGCCAATCTTTTTTCAAAATCTTTGCGGACAGCTTTCGTAATGATGTCTCTTTCCGCTGCCCGTTCGAGTACTCCCTGGAAGGCTGTGTTCGAAGAGCATTGTAAAATATACGCCATCGCATCCCGCAAATCGTAGGCAATATCAAATGCTCCCAATTGCTCTGCCCGTTTCGCCACCTCTTCCAATTCGGCGAATAAATCGGAAGGAATCGTCCCTCCCTGCAGTACATGGGCAGGAGCAAACGTTGCAAAGAAGGGTGCTTCTCCCCTCATCTTTCTGATGCGGTCCAAATGAGCCAATGCACTGACAACGCCAAGCGGTTGTTTATCACATCCCTGAATCACAAATGCGCCATGGTAACTGTGCGACTCCATCTGGTTCACAACCATTTGGGCCACTGCATTGCGGCTTTGCAAAGAATAGCTCATCCCTTGGTTGCTCTGGGCGGTTCCATCACACATCACAGGTGTGGAAAAATAGAACGGGACCCCTCCGTTTTGCCAGATGCGGATGGCTGCACGAGCCGAAGTTTGAAAATCCATGATGTGGGCCGGA
Source organism: Effusibacillus consociatus (assembly GCF_042652925.1). NCBI lineage: Bacteria > Bacillati > Bacillota > Bacilli > Caryophanales > Alicyclobacillaceae > Effusibacillus > Effusibacillus consociatus. The sequence continues at coordinate 72,664 of NZ_JBHSHC010000096.1, read as the reverse complement.
TGATCAGGAGACCCGCCTATAATTGCAATACGGGGAGCATTCTCTTCCAGCCTGTCATAAATTTCTTCCAGCGACCAGTCCGGCTTGGGACCTTCATAACCGGAACCAAGAATCTGTTTGGAACGGTCGAGCAGACCGGCAACACAAATCGGTTCATTTGCTTTCCCCTGTACATTATCCCGATATGGATTAACCGGATTATTTATCGATGGATATTTCACGGCCACTTAACCTGTCCCCCCTGACTTTCAAGTTTTACGCTCTTCCGGGTCCCCGCCAAAGTACTCGGAATAAGCAACAACGCTTCACTTCACTTTGGTGGGCCCACTTACCACTCCGCTACACTTCCGTCTTCATGACGCCAAACCGGATTTTTCCAATTATGACCCTCCAGAGCTGCTTCCTTCACCCGCACTTCATTAATCTCGATACCGAGACCGGGGCCTTGGGGGATCTCGACAAAGCCGTCCACATATTTAAAGATCGTGGGATCTGCCAAGTAATCCAGCAAATCGCTTCCCTGGTTATAGTGGATACCCAAACTTTGTTCCTGAATAAACACGTTCGGAGTGCATGCGTCTACCTGTAATGAAGAAGCAAGTGCAATAGGTCCAAGCGGACAATGAGGAGCCACCGCCACATCAAAAGCCTCGGCCATTGCCGCTATCTTCTTCACTTCAAGAATACCGCCGGCATGAGACAAATCCGGTTGAATAATGTCGACATATCCATCGATCAATAACTGTTTGAATCCCCAGCGGGTATATTGTCTTTCCCCCGTTGCAATCGGGGTTGTCGTATGGTGTGCAATTTCCCGGAGTGCCTCATTATTTTCAGGAAGCACAGGTTCCTCCAGGAACATGGGTCGGTAAGGTTCCAGTTCTTTGGCCAGAATTTTGGCCATTGCTTTATGAACCCGGCCGTGGAAGTCGATCCCAATCCCGACATCTTTGCCAACCGCTTCACGAACGGCCGCAATTCGCTCCACCACAGCTTCTACCCTGGATGTACTATCGATATAATTCATCTCTTCGGTAGCATTCATCTTCACCGCCGTGAATCCGGCATCCACCTTTTCTTTGGCGGCAGCCCCTACATCCTGCGGACGGTCGCCTCCAATCCAGGAATAGACACGTACTTTGTCCCGTGCGGCACCGCCAAGCATCTGATACACAGGAACGTTATAAAATTTGCCTTTAATATCCCACAAGGCTTGTTCAATTCCGGACAGGGCACTGGTCAGGATGGGGCCGCCCCGATAAAACCCGCCGCGGTATAGGACCTGCCAATGGTCTTCGATTCGCAGGGGATCTTGACCGATGAGATATTCACTCAATTCGTTGACACAAGCTTCCACCGTATCAGCTCTTCCTTCAACAATCGGCTCCCCCCATCCGGTGATCCCTTGATCCGTTTCTACTTTTAGAAAGAGCCACCGGGGCGAGACTTTGTAGAGGGTAAATTTCGTTATTTTCATGGAAAAGCCCCCTTTTAAGAAATATCGACGTATCGGTGTTCAGAAAAATGCATTGGAACCGGTTCGGTCAGGATCTCAATATCTTCGTTCGCTCTTGCTTCCGGAATCAGGCTTTCCGAGATCCAGATATTCTCCAATTCAAGCGTATTATGGATCCGGACGAGTCTAACTTTTGATAAATCAAATAGATTGCTGATCTTAATCGCAGCTTTGACCGCCAGTTCTTCTGTTTCGAGAAACATGGGCAGTTTCACCATACTGACTACCGTACTGGTTAGCGCATTCGCATATCCTTTTTCCCACTCGATGGATTCAAACACTTTGCGGGTTGTTACATCCGCCAAACCGATTCCATTTGCGTTGCCGTGAGTCTTCTCAGTTAAACCGAGTACGGCAATACGGTTGACCTGAGGACCGCCGCTTGCGTAAGGGGTTCCATATCTCCCTGTGATATTCGGATCCATTCCGTCACCGGAAATGTTTTTGCCTATTTCGTCAACCACCAAAACATCAATAGGATCAAACATGATTCTCGGCATTAACGCTTTTGCCTCTAGCAGCAGCTGGGGCTCAATCTCTTCAAATTTCTCTGCGGGAACCGCAACAATTTTGGCTGGTCGATCATATGCGTTTTCAATCGTTCCCAGTCCAAAGATGATCGGCACTTTGCTCAAAGTGATCCTGGCCATTGCCGGAACGTGCTCCGCCATATATTTGAAGCTGTATGCATGGGCGGCATCAGCTCCTTTTTGCTTTCCAAGCCCAATCGTAATCATTTTCATGAGACCGCTTTCGACCGGCCCCCGAAATGCGGTATGAGGTTTAATCCGGTTGATAACTATGACCTTATCCGCTTCGTAAGCGTATTTGTCCACGTAGACCGGAAGGCCGTTGGGAAGCCTCCCTGCCTCAACTACGTCCATACTTGAGAGGATCGGAGCACCGATAAAAGATTCGGTAACTCCCAATTGTTCCAGCACTTCAGTTTGTCCCTCGGCGGATGCCCCCCCATGGCTGCCCATAGCGGGAACAATGAACGGTTCGCCTCCCACGGAGTTTACGGTGTTAACCACTTCCCTCACAAGAATCGGAATATCTGCCACTCCACGGCTTCCTACTGCAATCGCTACCCGGTCACCCTTCGCAATCCGGGACAAAACCCCTGCCTCCTGAATCGCCTGGTGAACAGCCGCAGGGACATCGGAGACTTCAGGTGCATGGAACTTCTGCCGTACTTTCACCATTCGCGGGAGAGGAACGTTCTGGAGCAATTCTTCAATGATTTTCATTTGCCGATCCTCCTCAATCAGGACATACTAATTACTTACGTGCTTTTTTTACTTCTTCGTACATTTCTTTCACCAGGTCTTCACCGAATTCTTTTGCATATTTGTCGATAACAGGCTTAATCGCTTCCTGAATTTTTGCCTTGTCAGCAGCTGAAACTTCGTTAACTTTCATGCCTTTCGCCTTCAGGCTTTCAAGCGATTTTCCATTTTGCTGACGGCTAATCTCACGCTGATATTTACCCGCTTCAACTGCCGCATCCTGCATGATTTTCTTTTCGTCGGCGGAAAGCTGATCCCAGAACTTTTTGCTGACCAGGAACACGAACGGAGTGTAAACATGGTTTGTCAGGCTCAAGTAAGGCTGCACTTCATTGAACTTGTTCGACTCGATTGTCGCCAGCGGATTTTCCTGACCATCAACCGTTTTGCTTTCAAGTGCGCTGAACACTTCTGAGAAAGCCATCGGTGTCGGATTCGCACCCAAAGCTTTAAATGCATCCAGATGCACTTTGTTCTGCATCGTACGAATCTTCAAACCTTTGAAGTCATCCGCTGTTGCAACAGGTCGTTTACTGTTCGTCAAGTTGCGGAAACCGTTTTCCCAGTATCCGAGACCAACCAAGCCGTGCTGCGGCAGTTTATCAAGCAATTTTTTCCCGAGAGGACCGTCAAGAACTGCATCCGCTTCCTTCGGATCATTGAATACGAACGGAAAGTCGAAAATGCCGTATTCTTTCACGGTGCCCACCAACGGAGAAGTGGAAGGAATGGTGATTTCCTGCAATCCGCCCTTAAGAGCTTCGGTCATTTTTTGGTCGTCACCCAACTGTGCAGCGAAGTACGTTTGCACCTTTATTTTTCCGCCGGTTTTGGCTTCGACAATTTCCTTAAACTTCTTTAGACCTTGCCCTTGTGGATGATCCTCATTCAGACCAATCCCTGCTTTAATTACCCGTTCCTTGGCTCCACCGGAAGCTGCTGGCTGTGCGGAACCTCCATCAGTTTTACCGCTTCCGCATCCTACTACCGTTGCGAGAAGACTGGGAATTACCAGAGCAATCGCTGCGTTTTTCACCCATTTTTTCATAATCTGACCCCTTTTAATTTGATAGTTTTATATAGTCTTACTTCATGACAGCAAAGTGTTCTAAAATATATCGCTGTTCCGGCTTGCTGGCTTGAAGTGAAACTTTTTCTTTGACTTGCCGGTTAATCAAATATTTTGGATATTCCCCGTGCAATAGCACATCGACAATTCCCAGGGCCGCCTTTGAACGCATCTCAGCGGCAGCTTCTTCCGAATACCAAGCGACATGCGGCGTTAAAACCACATTTTCCATTGAAAGCAACGGATGATCTGCACGAATCGGTTCTTCCTCCACTACATCGAGGCCGGCACCGGCAATGCGACCTTCCTGTAAAGCTTCAACTAGAGCTCCCTCATCAATTACAGGACCCCGGGATGTATTAATCACAAATGCATCTTTTTTCATCAATTCAAACTGCTTTTTCCCGAGCAATCCTTGTGTGGAGGGAGTGAGCGGAGCGTGAACCGATAGAATATCAGCCTTTTGGCATAACTCATCCAGAGAAACGAGAGTCACTCCCTTGTCCCTCGCTACCGCTTCCGGAACATAGGGGTCAAACGCAATCACTTCCAGCCCCAGAGGTTTCACTTTCTCTGCCAGAGATTGAGGAATTCTGCCAAATCCCGCTAGACCAAGAGTGCGTCCCCGTAACCGATATATCGGTTGAGTAACCTTAAAATCCCACTTCCCGTTTTTCACATATCGGTTTGCCAGGGTTACTTTCCTTGTCAAGTCCAGTAATAAAGCAAGCGCGTGGTCAGCTACTTCATCCATACAGTAATCAGGAACATTCGCCACACAAATTCCTTTCTCAGTGGCCACGTTCAAGTCAACCGTATTCACACCTACACCGTATCTTGTAATAACCTTGCATTTCTTGAGCGATTCAATCACCTTGCGGCTGATGGGCGCATATTGATTGATGATTCCATCCGCATCCCGGCAGGCTTCAATCACTTCTTCTTCCGTTCGGCATTGGGCCGAAACCAATTCAATCTCCTCATGACGCAAAACTCGTTCTTCGTAACGCAGATCCGCATACTCCCAATCTGTTACAACGACTTTCCATTTCGCCACCGATCTCCACCTCCGAATCAACTGTTATTTTTTCTCCAGGAATTCTATTGGAACAGTAACGATTTCCGGGAATAGAATCAGCAGCAAGAGAATTACGCAATGAACCAATAAGAACGGCCAGACACCTTTCATAACGCCTTGCATATCTACTTTCCCCACACCGCAGGCGACATTTAAAACCGTACCTACCGGCGGAGTCAGCAATCCGATTACATTATTGACAATAAATAGAATTCCGAAGTATACCGGATCAATTCCAGCCTTTTGGATAATTGGCATAAGAACTGGTGTAAGGATCAAAATAGTAGGCGTCAAATCTACGGCAGTGCCTACAAGAAATACCAGCAAGTTAATCATCAACAAAAGAAGGATCTTGTTATCCATTACCGGTTCCAGTAAATCGGTTATTTCAGCCGGAATATTTGCAACCGTAATCAACCACGCGGATACCATGGCTGCAGCGGCAAGGAACATGACCACACTTGTCGTCTTGGCAGACGATACCAACAGTTCGTAGAGATCTTTGATTTTCAGCTCACGGTAGACAAACAAACCGACAAACAGCGCGTAGAAAACTGCAACAACCGCAGCTTCCGTCGGGGTAAAGACGCCTCCGCGCATACCTACAACAATGATGACGGGCAGCATAAGGGCCCAAACAGCCTCCACCGTTGCCCGGAAAATTTCCTTACCTGATTTGCGGGGCTGTACTTCAAATTGTCCATTCCGAACCATCCACCACCAAGCTATTGCCAGCCCTGCTGCCATCAGAAGACCCGGAACAATCCCGCCGAGAAACAATTTTGTTATCGATACGTTTGCGGTTACTCCAAAGATGATCATCGGGATGCTTGGCGGAATTACCGGAGCAATGATTCCGCTCCCCGCAATGAGGCCTGTCGCCTTGTTTCGGTCATAGCCCGCTTTCACCATCATAGGAATCAAAATGGCACCAAGAGCTGCTGTATCCGCGACAGCCGATCCGGACAGACCGGCAAATAAAATGCTGCCTATGATCGCAACATAACCAAGTCCGCCGCGAATATGTCCGACAAGGGACATCGCAAACGATACAATTCGTTTCGAAATGCCTCCGCCGTTCATTAACTCCCCGGCAAGGATAAAAAATGGAATTGCCATCAAGGGGAAGTTGTCTGCACCATTGATCAGGTTTTGTGCAATAATTTGGCTGTCAAACACGTCAAGGACAAACATAAGGGCCACACCACTTATCAGAAGCGCATAAGCGATAGGCATCCCCAACGCCATTGCACCAAGCAGTGAACCGACGAAGACCGTTAATGTCATGTTGTGACCCCCTTCGCATCCGTCTTAACGTTGTGATCTGATACTTCTTCCGACTCCCGTGTCATGATCAAGTCGTTGATCGATATCTTTTGAAACAGGACGCGGAACAAATTGTTAAGTATAATGATCCCCATGCCTAAGCTCGAGACCACACCAATTCCGTATACAAAAGCGAGCGGCAAGCCTGTAGCAGGTGCCTGACTATCCATATTCAGCTCTGTCATTTTCCAACTGCCGTCCAACACCAGCCAGAGAATATACAGAATCAGCAAGTTGCTGATTACATAGACAACTTTTTGGAGCTTAACCGGCAGTTTTTTTACAAGCATATCCACGCCGAGATGCTCATTCTCTTTCAACCCAAGAATAGCTCCCAAAAAGATCATCCATATAAACAGGAATCGGGACATCTCTTCCGACCATGTAATACCGGAATTAAACGCATAACGCAGGACAACGTTGCCAAAAACCAAAATGGACATCAGTGCCAAAGAAGATGCAATTGCGATCTTTAACAAATTGCTGACCGCTTTTGAAATTGTCTGCATGGATTTACCCCCTTTCGGGCTTGTCAAATACCCGGTTGATTATTTTGCTTCGGCTTTGATTTTTTCGATCAACTCTTTTGTCGAGGGATTTTTCTTGTAGAATTCTTCGTAAATCGGCTGTGCTGCAGATTGCATTTGTTTTTTGAAATTGTCATCCGGAGTATGGAATTTTAAGCCTTTTTCTTCAAGGAATTTTTTGTCCGTTGCTTCGTTCTTCTCAAGCAGTTCCCATTCATAATCAGCGGCGGCTTTCGAGGCTTCCTCAACTGCTTTTTGCTGCTCAGGAGTCAGCTTCTGCCAAAACTTATTGTTTACGATATAAACGTTCGGGCTGAACATATGGCGGGATTCAAGCACATGTTTTTGCACTTCGTACCAACCGGAGGCACGCAGGGTCGCAATCGGATTTTCCTGTCCGTCCACCACTTTTTGCTCAAGAGCCGCGAACACTTCTGAAATGGGCATAGGTGTTACGTTCGCTCCCCAAGATTTCCCCAATGCTATGTAGTTGGGAATGTTCGGCATTCTCAGGCGGAAACCTTTAAAGTCTTCCAAGTTTGTAATTGACTTATTGCTGGAAACCATGCGGAAACCATTTGCACTCCAGGCCAGGACACGAACTCCGTGTTTCGCTTCCATTTCAGCCGTCAATTCCTTACCAAGAGGGCCACTCAGCACAGTCTTGGCATGTTTATAATCTTTGAACAAGAACGGCAGTTCAGGGATCGCCATTTTGGGAATATCGGCCTGCATGATCATTCCGGGGATTCCCATTTCAATTGTGCCGTTTCGCACTCCGTCATAAAATTCTTTTTCTGCACCCAGTTTGCTGTTTTCATAGATTTCCACTTTGAGAGTACCGTTCGAATTCTTTTCAACCAGCGGTTTGAATTTCTCACGAAGAGCGACATTTTGCGGATGATTCTCGGCAAAATAGTTTGCAATTTTAATCGTGTGGGTTTTGGCCGCTGTGTTACCGCTTTCAGAGGTGGCAGTTTTACTGCTTCCGCAGCCTGACACCAAAATGGATGTTGCTAAAGTAAGACTCGAAATAAGTGCAATCCCCGTTTTCATTCAAAAGACCTCCCTTTATAATTACCATCTCATTGAAAACGCTGTCATTCCGGATAAAACGCAACCTTCTCCCTTATTTAAAACCACCACCTTAAAATTCTTTTTTCTACTGCCAACATAAATAGTTTTATAATATAAAACCAAGTTTTCATTTTGCTTGGTGTAAAAACCGGTCCACGACCGGTTGTTTGATATTATAAAACTAAATTCTGTAATTTCGTCTTATTCTGAAATTAATATTATTTCAGTCCAATTGACTTGTCAATGAATAATTTTTCGACAATAAAGTCGAGATATGAAATATTTTTTTACACCTCTTGCTTCATCCGGTTGGTTAGGCCGCCCAATTTGTCAATTTCGATCGTAACTTCATCCCCGTCCTTCAGCCACACTTGTTCCTCTTTCGGATATCCGAAAATTACTCCTTCCGGAGTTCCCGTCAGTATAATATCGCCAGGCTGAAGAGTCATGAATTGAGAGATATAACTGACCAATTCATCGCAATAGAAGACCATATCGGCTGTGTTTGAGTTTTGCCGGATCTCTCCGTTCACATAAGAACGAATCCCCAGATCGTTCGGGTTTCCAACTTCATCCGACGTGACCAGATAAGGACCCAACGGACTGAATCCGTCACAGCATTTGCCAAGCAGCCATTGATTGGTTCGGAACTGCAGGTCACGTGCAGACAAGTCGTTTACTGCACAATAGCCAAAGACATAATTTAAAGCTTCTTCCTTCGGTACACGCTTGGCTGTTTTGCCGATTACAATCACCAATTCCGCTTCATAGTCTACCTGCTCGGAGTTGAATGGCAGGTCAATAATGTCTCCGTGAGCGGCAACTGTGTTATCAAATTTATTAAACAGAATCGGATACTCAGGGATCGGCATATTGGACTCTTCCGCATGTTTCCGGTAGTTGAGCCCCACACAAATGATCTTTCCCGGATTGGGAACACAAGGTCCGAGAGATAACTCCTCTTCGTTAAGAAACACATCCGAGTTACCGCTTTCAAGGGTCCGCCTTACATAAGAAGATACCTCGTCCAACACTCTTTCACCGTCCGCAAGAAGCTCCTCCACCGTTTTCTGAACTTGCAATACGCCTTTTTCCGTTTTGACTCCCAGCTTCAATCCCTCTTCTGTTCGAAACGTTAAAAACTTCATCCTATGTATCTCCTTTTCTATGTACTAGATTTATTTGTTGCTGGGTTGCCACGGTTTTTCCGGGTCCCCGCCAAAGTACGAATTGGCACTTGAGATTCTTTCCGGGTCCCCACGAAAGTACTCGGAATATGCTTCGAAGATTCAGCTTCACTTTCGTGGGCGTGTATTACGCCATTTTGCCAAAGGTGGCTCCTCCATCGATGTACAGTGGAGAGCCCATCATAAACTTTGATTCATCCGACGCAAGAAACAATGCTGCTTTCGCAACATCTTCAGGCGTCCCCAAGTCGCCACTCAACTGACGTTTTTTAATGTTTTGCAACGCCTCATCCGGATTCTCGTAAGAAGTTTTCAGGTAGTCTTCAACAAACGGAGTCAAAATAGTTCCCGGCAGCAAAGCGTTGACTCGAATATTGTAAGTGGCATAGTCCACTTGCATCGATTTTGTTAACGCCAGAACCGCTCCCTTGGTCGCGGCATATACAGCCCGTCGCATCAGCCCGATCTCGGCAATGCAGGATGACATGTTGATAATGCAACCAGCTTTACGCTCCATCATATGAGGGATAACAAATTTACTCGGTAAAAATACACCCTTGATATTTACATTCATCACCCGATCCCACAGTTCATCACTGGTTTCGTGAAGGGCCCCCACACCGGCAATTCCGGCGTTATTAAACAGTACATCAATTTGTCCATATCGGGCGAGCGCCCTTTTTACCAAGTCCTCCACTTCCGGGGAAACGCTTACATCCGCTCGCAGAAAAATGGCTTCCCCTCCGTGTTCACAAATTTCTTCCGCAGTTTCGGTTCCATGTTGTTCGGAGAGATCATTCACAATCACCCTCGCTCCTTCTTTCGCGAACAACAAGGCAGTGGTTTTCCCGATTCCGGAACCGGCACCGGTAATCAATGCCACTTTGTTCTTCAGTCTCACTCCCAATCCCCCTCACGTTCTTGTATGACCAGCTCTCTGCGACAATCGTCTGGCCAAATCCACAATTTCATCACGAGCCAAATCGAATTTTTCCTGCCAGGCGGTTTCCATCATCGTGAAACTAACCGCAGCAAGGATTCGATCCGAGTGGTTATAGACAGGGGCGGCGATACAGTAAAAACCGGCCACTGCTTCCTGCAGATCACAGGCATACCCATTGATTTTGCTTTGTTTCACTTGCTCCCACAATTGTTCCAAATCTGTGACTGTATAAGGTGTCATGGCTTCAAATTCCTGGTCATGATAAAGCTCCCGCAAGGAATCATAATCAAATTGTGTCAGTAACGCTTTTCCAAGAGAAGTAGCGTGTGCGGGAAATCTCATTCCCGGGTCGGAAACCACTCGGACAGGTGCGGCAGTTTCTTCTTTGGCCAAATACAAAACATGCCTTCCATTCAACACGGCCAATTGAATCGTTTCGCCGACACGTTTGGCGGACGATGCAGCTTCTTCGTGAAAAGACTGGAGCAAATGAAACTGTCGGAAAAAAGCAGCACTTAAAGATCCTAGGGCTGGCCCCAGCGAATAGGTATCTCCTTTTCCCTTTACCACCCAACCAAGCGTTTCCATTGTATTGAGCAGAGAATACATAGAGCTTTTGTTAATTCCCAGGCGGTTCGATAGATCGATCAGCCTAAGATCCGACGGTTCAGCAGCCAGTAGAGCAAGTATCGCGTTTGCCCGCTCTAAAGCTGGCACCCAATATTTCTGCATGAAAATAAACCTCATTTCTCAATGTCCACACATGTTCGCAACAGAATCCGAAAGATCGGTTTAGTATAGAAAACCAAGTTTAATATACCGATTGCTTTGACTATATCATATGCGGGCATGAGTCTACAATTACTAATTGGAATCTTTTAAAAATTCAACTTCAGGATGAATCAAACTGGGAGGACGGTGACCCGTTAATCCCTTCACAAGATTTTCGGCTGCAAGCTTAGCCATCTTGAACCGGGTTTCAACAGTAGCAGATCCAATATGGGGCAGAGTGACGACATTCTTTAATTTCAGAAGCGGGTTATCGGGATCGATCGGTTCTTTTTCATAGACGTCCAATCCGGCCGCTAGTAGAGTCCTGTTTTGGAGTGCGTTGATCAAATCCTTTTCATTCACCGTTTTCCCTCGAAACCCATTAATAAATATTGCTGATTGTTTCATAAGTTGAAATTCTCTTTCCCCTATCAAATTCTCCGTAGCAGAGGACAGAGGCGTCATCAGACAAACAAAGTCGGATGCCTGCAACAATTCATTGAGGCTGCAGAATGCGGCATCATAAAGTTGTTCCGCGCGGTCGCCAAAAGCAATCCAAAAATGGTATCAGCCGTAGTTTCCGTAAGTACATCCGGGGTGTTGGTAGCCATAATATGCCGCTTTGTGAGCTCCGCAATATCCAGATTGTCATAGCCCACAGATATATTGCTGACGATTTTTAAACATGGGCCTGATCCAATAACTCCCTGTTCACTTTTAATTTAGTCCCGAGCAGTCCTTCTGCTATGCTTAACGACTGTAAAAAATCAGGATCAGGTGAGTCGAGTTCCTTATAATAAAGGACATCGCATGATTCCCTAATATACTCCATCACTGCAGCAGGGATTGAATGATAAATCATCACTTTCGGTTTCATCGCTTCTCCTCCTTGGGCATGAAAAATCACCTGCCCGGTAATCCAGTCTTTAATTCGTTCCAGGCTGTCGATTTTGCCAAGAGCATAAAGCGCCAACACGGCTGCCCCGAAGGCGGAAGCTTCATGGCTTTCGGGCACCAGCAGTTCACGGCCCATTACATCAGAGAGAATTTGCCGCCATACTGCGGATCTTGCGAACCCGCCCGAAGCGCGAATATCTTTTGCAGGACCCGCCAAATCCCGCAGCGCAACCCGAAGGTTTGCCAACACCCCGTCGCTGGCTCCTACAACAAATTTGGTCTCCGGCCGTAATCCCATTTGGGTAGCCAAATCGGGATCCATACCTGACACAATATGTGTGGTAGGAACAATTTCTGAAAGTTGCTCGGATCGGATTCCCAGGAGATTGAGAACATCCTCGTCCCAACCCAATTTTTCATGATTGAACAGTCCTGTCGCGGAAGCGATCGAGTAATCAACCACAAATTGTCCGAACAGCCGATAGAGCACGTATTCTTTAATCGAAACAAATTTTGCGGCCTTATGAAATGTTTCAGACAACTGTTCTTTCATCCACAGGATCTTGGGCAAAGGAGACATCGGATGGATAGGGGTGCCCGTTCGAAGATAAATCTCATGCCCCGACAATTCTTTCTTGATCCGTTCCGTTTGCTCGATGCTCCGGTTGTCAACCCAAATGATGCTATGGGTTAGCGGCTTCCCGTTTGCATCAAGAACAATCAACGAATGCATCGCGGAACTCATTCCAACAGCAATCACATTGTCCCGGTTCACTCCTGCATTTAATAAAGCATGACGGACACTGTCCACCACGGCTTGCAAAATTTGTTCCGGTTCCTGTTCCGCCCAAGCCGGTTTTGATTGGATGAGAGGGTAATCAACCGCATGAACTCCAAGGATTTGACCGCCCGGGCCGAAAACAACCGTTTTGGTACTGGTTGTTCCGATATCGAGTCCGATAACAACTTCTGAATCTTGTATTTCGACCATCCCGCCTTCCCCCTTTGCTCAATCCGGATAGTTTTTCTTTATTCAAACGATGTATGCGCTTCCATAATCATTATATGAAATAAATTTTCTTTATACAATATAAATATATAAAAAATATTTTTTCGTCGACAAATAAAAAAGGCTTCGCTCAAAGCACAGCTCGTACCGAAACCAGACCGCGCCCAGAGGAAGCTCTCTTTGCTCACATTCTCTTTAACGAAATGACTTCACGGATCTTTTGCAGATTTTGCAGCGTTTCTTCCTGCCGGAATAACGAAAGTCCAATATAAAGCGTGTCGATAATGCTCAACTGGGCTATGCGTGCTGACATCGCTTCTGTTCGAAAAGAGGTTTCACGGGTTGAAGTGTAAAGAGTTACATCTGCCAGCTGGCTCAGCGGGGACTTGCGGTAGCTGGTGATGGCAATGGTTTTCGCGCCTGACTCTTTCGCCACCTTACATGCAGCCAAAATGTCCTTGTTGCTGCCGGAATGAGAGAACCCGATCACGACACCACCTTCTCCGAGCAGCCGTGCCGACATAATCTGCAAATGGGAATCGGTATGGGCGATGCATGAGATTCCGGTGCGCATGAACTTATGGTAAGCGTCCAACGCCATTGCGCCAGAACCGCCGGTTCCATAAAACTCAACTCGTTTCGCCTCTTTTAATAAAGCGATCGCTTCATGTAAAGATTCCGGCTCAAGCACATGAAGTGTATCGGTCAAACCGACAACGTTTGCCTGGAACACTTTTGAAGCAATCGTCATCATGTCGTCATCCTGGCTTATTTCCTCATGAATATTTTGCAGCGGCTGCTCTACCACTTCTTGCGCCAAGGCGATTTTCAAATCCTGATAGCCTCTGAACCCCAGTTGTTTGCAGAGCCTGAAGATCGTGGCCTCTGCACAGCCGGTTACCTCCGCGAGCTGATTAATTGACAAGTGCACCACGTCTCGGGGATTCTCAAGAATATGAGCAGCAACTGCCTGAAATTTCGGTGAGAGTCCTGAGTACGCAGCCCGAATTCGAGCAAGGCCTCCAGTCAGAGGGTGTTCATTCATGTCTGTCATTCCTCCGGCAATCCAACATTTTACTTTATTATACTATAAAATACGCTTCTATCCGGAGCGTCCCTGTAGAGGTGCACACGCCAAGTTCAGGCGGTTTGTCGATTCATGAAGGGTGCGGGGGGTGAAAACGCATTGGAAAGATCTACCACACAACCAGTTTGCCTGTTAGATCCGTTTCCGGCTCCCCGGGAGCATCCGAGTAAAACTTGTAGCTGCCTCGTCGATCAATTTGCATCTGCAGCTTCATCCGTTCACCCGACCGTAAATTATAAGAATAGATATTCAGCTCAGGCAAGGTGAAGTTGTGAGGCTTCTTGCCGGTGTTTCTGATTTCCAACCGAAAGGGTTTTCCTTGACGAACTTGAATGATGTTCGGGTTCAATTCTTTGTCCGTAATTCGGATGCGGTAGATTGTGACTTCTTTTTCCTGTTCGATTTGGTTCGCTTGTACGATACCTGCCGTACTCATGCACATTAGCAGTACCATCCATGTAGAAATCCATTTTTTCACGGAATATCACCCTAGTCATACAATGACCGGGGAGCGAAGAATTATACAAGAATCAGTCATGAATCGTAATTGAAATCAAACAGATATCATCTATCAGGTCTTCTCTTTGTTCCCGATCGGCTATAACACGTTCAATTAACGATTGATTCTCCATGTGTTGATTGTGACGCAAGAAATCCTTTAAATTCTGAATACTTGCCAAAATTGATTTCCCGGGCACTTCGATCAGCCCATCTGTGTATAGAATTATTTTTAACGGCTTTGAATAAGAGAGTGTACGTTTCTCTACGGGCATCTCCGCCCGAAATCCGATCGGAACGCTGCTCCGATCCAGGCTGAGAACAGTCTGGTCCTGTTGAAGGATCAACCCCGGCGGGTGGCCGGCATTCACATATTCAATCTCTCGCTTTTGAGTGTCAATCATCACATAAATCGCGGTAAAATATTGAAATGACAACTTTTTATCTTTCCCGAACAAATTATGGATATGACGATTCAATTCCCGCACTACCCGGACCGGATCAACCAGTCTGGTAATCAACCCTCGTAATAATGAACGCACGGACATGCTGATAAGCGAAGCGGAAACGCCATGTCCCACTACATCAAGTAACAGAATACCGTAACGGTGTTGATCAATGTCACACCAATAGTACATATCACCGGAAAGTTCCTGTGAGGGAACATACGCTGCAGCGATTTCGATCCGAGGATTGCTTATTGGACGACTAAGCACACTTTGTTGGACCCTTTTTGCCAGGCACAGATCTTTCAGCAGCTTTTGCTCACGAATTTTTCGCCGATCCAGTTCATGTTTCAGCGCTAATGCCGAACGCACCCGAGCCAGAAGCTCAAGCTTCTTAAAAGGTTTCGTGATATAATCCATCGCCCCCGCAGCAAAAGCCGCCTCCAAGTCCGTTGTCTCGGTCAAAGCCGTTACCATAATAATAGGAATATCCCGGAGTCGTTGATTTGCTTTAATTTGTCGGCACGCTTCAATACCGTCTATTTCGGGCATCATAATATCCATTAAAATCAGATCAATTTCCGGAGAAACATTTGACGGATTATCCATTCCAAGTTGGTTAAAAGCTTCATTTGCCGAATCCACAGCAATTAACTCTGTGTATCCTGCTTTTTCCAAGATAGCTTGCAGTACGAGCTGATTTACTTCCGAGTCATCAACGATAAGTATTCTCATCGTTTGCCCCCCTGTATTATGTACGGATCATCCATTGATGGACTCCCGAATTTTATCGTGAAGTAAAAGGTACTGCCAATTCCTTGTGTACTTTCTACCCACATCCGCCCCCCCATTAAGTTTACAAGTCGACTGGAAATGGCTAGCCCAAGCCCAGTTCCTCCATACTTGCGTCTGATGGAAGAATCAACTTGTGTAAAGCTGTCAAAAATAGTATTCAGCTTTTCCTCAGAGATACCGATACCCGTATCTGATATTGAAAACAAGAGCCCCTCGTCATCTTTGGCGTCCGGATTATTCTTTATACGCAGCACAACTTCGCCTCTTTCGGTGAACTTGATCGCATTTTCCAGGATATTCAAGAGAATTTGGGTTAAGCGCCCTGGATCACCCATTATACCGGAAGGCACGTCCGGCATAATTTCGACAGTCAGTGTCAACCCCTTCTCCCCCGCACGTACAGCTGCTGCTGCAATCGCTTTTTCCACCAGTTCCCGAATATCAAAATGAACCTGATCCAGTGAAAGGGTCCCGCTCTCGACTTTGGAAAAATCCAGAATATCATTCACGAGAATCAAGAGCGTATTTCCCGCTGTTTCCAACACATTCACATATTTCTGCTGCTCCAAAGTAAGCGGAGTCTCCTTGAGCACCTCGGCTATCCCGATAATGGCGGTCAGTGGAGTCCGAATCTCATGACTGACCATGGTCAGGAATTGAGATTTGACACGTGAGGCCTCAAGCGCAGTATGAAGCGCCATAGACAATTCCTTTTCCACCCGCTTACGCTCTGTAATATCATGCAAATTCAAGACAATACCCGAGATACTCGGCTGATCTAACAGATTCTGGCCGATGACCTCAAAGTATCGCCTGGAACCGTCACAGTGTCGCAACCAACATTCTGTTACAATGCTAGTATTTGAACTGCTGAGAGCTTCATTGACAATTTCTCGAAATACGGTATGTTTGTGCGGATAATAGAATTCAGCCAGTTTAAAGACATTTTGGTTAATCAGATCTTCCGGCTTATAACCCAAAATTCTCTCAATCGAGGGGCCTACATACCGAATTGTACCATCGGCGTCCAGCACTAGAATGATATCCCATGAATTTTGAATAAGTGATCGAAAGTGTTCTGTCATAGTCATATCAGGAAATTAGATCCTTCTTGATCTCGGAAGATTCATGAGAAAACTCCATGAGTATGCTGGTCCCTCTTGTTGATGTGTACACTGTGACCTTGTGCGCGGACTTGCTCATAACCGAAAATCCCTTTCCCAACGAACGTTTACTGCTGTACCCGGAGACCAAAAGTGTCTTGGGAATTTCGTGCAAAAGGATCCCGGAGCCCTTGTCCGAAATCAATACCTGAAAAGTACTTTCTTTCGAATAAAGAGAGATCTCCCCATCTGTAGCGTGTTTGATCAAATTCGTAGCCCCTTCGCTTACAGCCAGCATAATTTTCATATGAAATTGAGGCTTCAAAAAATCCGGGATGTACTTCGATACAAAATTCCTGCTTATCGGAACGTCCGCGGCACTGTTCACCTGCATCGAATCTATATACTCGCCCAAATGTCCCTTCAACTCTGCTTCACTCGTACATAGGACGATCTTTTCGTCAGACAACGTTCGGATCACATCTTGATAAGATTCCAAGACTTTTCTGGTTGTTTTCATTCGATATTCGAGCATGGGGGTTAAATCATGCACAAAAATAAGAACTTCAGTGTTCGAAGGATAAAAGTGAATTTCCATTGTCTTTTCATTATAGGCAATTGTCTCATGAAATGTCTGTTTCGTCTCTCTTGAAAGTTTAGCCAATCTCGAAACCTCATCTATGGGCAGAGCATTGTCATGGTTGGCCAGTTGATTGTCGGAGGTATATTGCAGAAAAAATGATCTCCCAATATGACTTTTCTCCTCATTCCGGGAATCTTCATTAGTTTCAATCGATTCGTCCATTTGTGAGTGACTTTCATACGACAGATTTTCACGAATATAAGAAATGGTGGATATATCAATCTTTGCCGTCAGCAGCGGATCCAAAACCGTTCCGCTCATCTCTTGGAGCAATTGATAAACGGTAGTATCGTCCCTGTGTCGGGTCATAATATGGTCAAGTTGATTGCATAAAGAAAGTATTCGTGACTCGAATGGAATGTCGTTTTCTTTCAGTCCACTTGGAAACCCTTTCCCATCCCACTGTTCGTGGTGGTAAAGAATCCAATCAGCAAACTTGTCATTTGGGAAGGTGGACCGTACAATCTCTGCCCCTTTTTCGCAATGACTCTGATACTCTTTTTCCTCAGAGAGAGTCAGAGCTCCCCTTTTCCGAAAAACGTGTGATGGCAAGAGGGATTTACCGATATCATGGATTATTGCCATTTGAATGAGGTTATGTTTCTTGTTTTTGGGATACCCCAAATCCTCAATAAGCATGTCGCAAATTAAGCCAACTCTTGCCCCATGGCCCGCCAGGGACGGAGTTATTCGATTTTCCAGCAGGCGTATGAATTCATTTGAAGTGTGTTGCCGTATCGTAATTTGATTAATGAATTGGGTAGAAAAGAAAATAATTATTAAAAGGAAAAACGCAGTATATAGCAGTTCTACTACCAGCTGAGTTAGATCAGGGACAAACAGAAAGCGTGGTATAACGATCACACATACAAAAACCGGTACAATCAGCTCCCGTAATTTGTCCGTAAAGTGATGAAAGATAGGTGTACCCATCAAAGATTTTCCAATTCCGGCTAATAAAAGCGTGTTTAGCACGTCGAACGTACTGGCTGTAAGCCACACGGAAACAAAGATACTTAAATCATCAGTCAACTGAATAACGACTGATGATATGGATGCACAGATAAAATACATTCCGATTGTCACAAAATAACGAAACCAATTGATCTTTCGAACGGAGCGGTATCTTTTCAAAAACGCGAAAAATATGCTTATGGTTATTGAAATAATTGAAGCGGTTAAACCAATGTGATACAGAAGTAACAGACTTCCGATCGTACCCGCTGCGTATTCATCGCCACTTGGAAGTTTAATCGGAAAAAGATCTAATACAACTATCAAACCGGTAATAAGTAAAAGCACCGGCCAGTGGTCAGTTTGGTGAATATAAATCGCATGGAACAGAGCATAGATACCTATCAAAAAAAGAGAACCAGTATACCAATTCAGATCTCTCATGAGGTATAACTCCTCTTCTGCGAATTCCTTACAAGGAAGACAAAAATTCCTATCGCCACTAAAACATCACCCGGGCTCCAAACATAATTTGTGCCAACAGGTGTTAAAAATGGTATCCAGTCTCCTAACCACCAAAAAGCCGTATCTTCCATGAGGTAATGACGTGAATCAGCATCAAACCCCGCGTTGTCCAAACCTGATATTTTCATTGCAGCAGCCGATACAGGCATTAGTCCTCCGTGCAGAAGGAGTGCAAGAAAATTAAGTGATGCTCCCCCAAGTATCCACTTTATCCCGGACAGATGGCGATTCCAGAACAAACACACAAGTATTCCCAAAAAGGTAATGTTTAGAATGATCGGGTATTGTTGATTCGTTTTTGCTGCAATAATAGCCAGAAGTATTTGTACGCCTAAAATTCCGATCATTACATAACGAGCTTTTAATTCTATATGAAGAATTGTCATTGGATTTCGCTTTGATAGAAAAGCCGCAACAATTCCGGCAAGGACGACATATGTCATCTTTAACACTCCCCCTCACATAAGACAGAAAGAACTGGGGGTAATCCACCCAGTTCTCCCCGCGAGGAAAATTAGAACCAAGGCTTGCCGATAATTGTCGCAAGCGCCATCGCAGACAGTGCTGCGAGGGTTACGATAGAAGAAATCTTCTTCATCGTGATATCCTCCTTTCGGTAACTGGCTGGCATAGTAGGATCACCTACCTTAGCCCCTGTAGTTTTGCGTCCTTCGGTTTCCCGAAGTTTGCCTTTTTCGCCTTGCTCTAATTCATTTCTACATTTAATTTGTAATTCCTTCTTATAAAGTAAAATTTTTCACGGAAAATATTAATATTCTCTATTGTTCCCCATGCGCCATCAAGTCCTCTAACCCTATAATCGAAAAGATCTCACGAATGTCATCTTGGACGTTTACAATTTCATAGATCAATTCATGTTCATCCAGCATTCGAATCAGATTCAATATGGAACCGATACCGGTTGAATCAATAAAATTGACTTGATTGAAATCAATATGAACGGTAGTAACGGATGACAAATCAATTTCAGCAATCATCCTCTCGAAAATATCCACCCCGCTAACGTCCAACGCGCCCTGCAGATCGATTTGCAGATTTTTGTTTTCAATCGCCGTTTTTGCTTGAAACATTGTTTTCCCCCCTAGCCTATCTAAGAACCAGGCTGCCCTGGTCATTTATTCTCATAAATACAGATGATTCCTCATGTATAAACTTTTTGGTCAGCTGAGCGATCCGGATCATCGTATCAGGCCATACCTGGTCAGCCTGAACATACCCGTCAGAATTTGTAACCCAAACAACTGCGGAACTTCCACTGATCGATCCAATCTCTTTTACTTTTACGAAATGCCCAGCTTCAACTTGCCCTCCACGCAGTTGCTCCTTTACCCGAACTGTCCCCTTTGCCTGAATATTCGACCCATAACAAAATCGCTCCACTTCCACATCCCAAGCAGAAATCACTTTACTGTTTGTCAGACTTTGTACGTTGATGTTCATCTTTTTATTCGAGTCAAACTCAGCGGCGAAAATTATAGATTCCATTCGGGCAACAAGCGATTCCATCTGTCCCAAGTCGGAAACCAGGGGATGAAAATAGAGAAAAGCTTTTTCCAAAAAATCGACAATCAGTTGCATCTCAGAATCAAAGATTTCCTTGTCGTTTTTGGCAAACCCGCTTATTTTACGAATATGCGAAGGCAATTCTTTGAACTTGACTTCAGTGAGAAGTTTGATTAAGGGCTGCAATCCCATCTTGGCAATATCCTGGCGGGAAAACGATTTGTTTGATTCAAGTTGCCGAATCGCATTGATTAACTGAATGATTAACTCATATGTTGATTTAAAATGCGGGAGCATGTTATCCCACACAAGATTGGAGTACCCGC
Source organism: Effusibacillus consociatus (assembly GCF_042652925.1). NCBI lineage: Bacteria > Bacillati > Bacillota > Bacilli > Caryophanales > Alicyclobacillaceae > Effusibacillus > Effusibacillus consociatus. The sequence goes on along the minus strand of NZ_JBHSHC010000096.1, from coordinate 52,074 downwards.
AAATAATTGTCGATCCTGTCACTGCTCCATTGATAACCGAATCACCGCCGGTACGAACGGTTGCATTCGAGACTCTCCCCAGTATATGCAAATTTCCCCCAGCCTCTACAATCATGCCGTCCTCCACATTCCCCAGGATGAACACATCGCCGTGAAACCGAATATTGCCTGTTCGAATATTGACGTTATCATTGTGTACATATTGTGGAATAATGCTGAAACCAAGCGTATTGTTGGGGTGTTGTGTAATTTTAATCCTGCCTGCTTCAGTCGCGACTAATTTACGATTCTCACCATGCAAAATGGTACCGGTACCGGTCAAAACCGTAAGTTCCTTAACTTCCGGGGCAGGTACTTCATGGCCAAATACATTCCATCCGTTCACGCCGGGTTTTGCAGCTACAGGATAGCCGATGACTTCACCCGCTTGTACTGACGGCAAGCTGAATCGTTCCTTCCAGTCTACTGTATCAGTGATGATAAATTGTTCCTTCTCTTCCCGCCTTTTTTGGGAAACGAGTTCAAACACGCCATCACGTCCCGGAATCGGATCATACCCTTTTGCTATCACACATTTAATGGGTTCTCGAGATCTGCATGCACGCTTTATCTCGTCATGTTCGATCCCCATCTTCACACCGATTTTCTCCAGTTCCTGATAAACCATTTCTTCTGTAATGCTTGTTTTAACAGTTCTTGTTTCCATCACTTCCAGAGTCAGTTCTCTGCTTGGCGGCATATCTTTCAGAGATCTGGTGATTGAATATCCGGGTACAATCTCAAGAAGTACTTGCATTTGGTCTTCGGAGACCGTTAGAGAAATCTTTGTTTCTCTCAAGTGATTATGCAGTTCCAAGTCAATCACATCTTCTTCAGCCACGATCGTAGTACCTGTAACAGCTTGACCATTAACAGTTAATGTGAGTCCGTCACACGGAGTAAGCATAGCATACTGATAGCTCCCGTTTTTACAGAAAATTTTCCCGTCTTTCACCCAGACTGTCCCATATTCGGACTGGATTTTTGCCTTTGACGGAGCTGACAGTATGTCGACCGTTGTTGGCGATTCCTCTTCTTTTCGGACGGATTTCCTTACAAAAACTTGAATAATGGCAGGACGTTTACGAAACAGCCCGCGATAACCTTCATCGATTACTTCAAACTGAATCTTTTGGGGAGAGATCTTCAGATGCTCGGATGCTTTCGAAACCGCCTCTTCGATCGTCTTGGCACGAATTGTGATTACATCACTCATCCAGACCCGGCTCCTTCCTCACAACGTAGCGCAACAAGTGCGACATCATCCCGCCTGTAGTCCTCCGCATAACGCTTTACATCGTCCGAAATGTATTGGATCAAGTCGGACAGGTCTTCATTCCTATTTGCTTCAATAATTTTTTTAAGCATCTCATAACCGTAATGTTTTTTATCTTTATTCATTGCTTCAAGAACACCATCGGTACAAAATACAATCAGATCTCCTTTTGACAGCGCGACCGAAAAATCATTGTAGCGGCGATTTTTTAATACCCCAATGATCGTGCCCCTTCCTTCGAGCCGTTGTGCCAATGGCTCATCTTTCTTGCTTAAAAGGGGACTCGGATGCCCGGCAGACGCATAAAAGAATTTAGAGGAATGCACATCAAACATTCCACAAAACAAGGTTGAAAATGAACGCAAACGAGTCATGTCTTTCCAAAGAAGATTATTTAACGCGTATAACAATTCACCAGGTGTCTTGTGGATTGAGGTCAGACACCGCACGGTCGAACGGACCATCACCATCATCAGCGAGGCGGGGATTCCCTTTCCCATTACATCACCAACCAGAACCCAGTAGCGCCCATTTTGTTCGTCAAATATAAAATCATAGTAATCACCGCTCAGTTGATAAGCGGGAATCGAGATACCCACACAAGACAACTTCGTGCAGACCGGTATATCATCATGCAGCAGCATCTGTTGAATCGCTTGTGCTGCCGCAACTTCTTGCGAAGCATCCTTTACACCCTGCATGTACTTTTCAAATTGATGATGGAGTTCATTCGTTCGCAAATGGGCTACCTCCCATTTAATTCGTCCAAGATTTCATAGATTCCCATTTCATCCAGGATCGCATCAATCGGCTCGGGTACGGAATCGAATGTTACATTGATTCCTTGTTCTTTTAATTCAACCATTTTACGCAACAAGAGTCCGATACCGGTTGAATCAATAAAAACAAGTCCTTCACAATTCAAAACAATAGTTTTCGCATTGCATTTCTCAATTGCGGCGAGCAGATGGTCTACAGTGAAAATATCCACTTCACCCTCCACTTTTACCACTGCCGATTGTGGAGAAGCTTGTGTAACCTGTACAGATAGACTCACTCAATTCACCTTCATTCAAACAGTTTCAAACAGTTTCAAACAGTATTGAGATGAAAAATATAACCTCTCGGTCGATCATCCAAAATATCTCTCCTGAATATACCGCTCGAATATTCCAACTGCTTCCAAATCAAAATGAACATCGCTCCACCGAAACAACTCATCTATCGCCCGATCCATACTTTTCAGCTGATTATAAGCACGCATGGTGGTCATTGCGTCGAAACTGTCGGTAATCCGTACAATACGGACAGACAGTGACAGAGCTCCTCCGGTCAATCCAAATGGATAACCTGTCCCATCCATATTTTCATGATGATAAAGAATCACCTCCGGATCGACTAAACCACTGTAACTGAATTCCTGTACAATTTCAGCGCCGTATTGTGAATGTAGCCGCAGATTCAACCATTCTTTTTCATCCAACTTGCCTTTTTTATCAAGAATTTTCCTTGGTATTTTCAACTTTCCCACATCGTGCAACAATGCAGACCGCACCAGCACATCCAGTTCCGGATCGGAAAATCCCATCATTTTCGCAAGTTCAAAACTATAGTGCGCAACACGAAGGGAATGCACATACGTATAAGGATGATGTTCTTTTAACCGCCTCATTAAAAAAGCGGACTTGTCTTCAATCGCAAAATTCATTATCTTCTTTGGAACATTATCTAATGTAAGCAGTTCCCTCAGTGTTACTCCCCTCCCCTCCTCACCACAACGCCCCCTGTGAATCTTGTTACGTTTATTCTGCCAAATAAAAACTGGAAAGAAAATCCCTGAGTCTTCCTATTTTTCGACATAACAGAACGGGAATCGACTAGGAAACCCTTCCTATTCCCGCACAACCACAACGAAAAAACCTCTCTCCTGCAACACGCAGAAGAGAGGTTTCAATTTACCTATCATTGTGTTTTGCCATATCCGCTTTGATACACCATGGCAATCACCTGAGTCCGGTCGGAAACGCCCAGTTTCTGAAACATATTCGACATATGATTCTTGACCGTATGTTCACTGATATATAACTTTTCCGCAATTTCCCGATTGCTTAACCCTTGCACAACCAGATGCAATACTTCTTGTTCACGTGAGGTGAGCGGCATTGATTCTTTCATCCGTTGCATCAGCAGAGGATCTGATTCGCCATCTGCCGTCGGCCCTTGATCACGAATCGAAACCTCACGATCGACAACTTCCCGACTGAGTAAAAAAGCCTTGAAATTTTCAAGCAACTGTCGATTCATATAGGTGATTTGATCGAGAAATTCCGGCTGTTCACCGTGACTCAAATAACGCCAGACAAGATAAAGGATCTGACTGCCAATACCGCAGGAGGCATTGCCCATCGGCTTGTTGTCCGACTCCTCTGCAAAATTCGAAAACTCTTGCAGAATATTCATTAGCTCCTGGCTCGGCAGGGTTTCGTTCAGGAAATCAAGTTCGTAACGGAAAAGCAGGGAGGCATTCGCGATATGAGTAATCTCCGTCGCAGGAAGTCCCAAATACCGGGAAAACGAAACGACCAACTCTTTAGCCCGCAACGTCAATTCATAATCCTCACGGTTCCATTGCTTCATAGCCCGATGCAACGTGATTACCAGTTGATTGATCTGATTCAAACCGGCTGCTTCTTGCACACGTTGGATCGCCATCCCCCCAATTGTCGTCAGACTGGAAAGAAGGGCTTGAAATTCGTCCATCTCTTTTTGAGAGCGTAATCCCACACATAAAAACCCCTGAATTTCATTGTTCACCTTCAGAGGGGATTCGATCACCGCTGTTCCCCAGTCGGTTTCGTGAACGCCATTCTCGCTGAAATGATTCTTCTCCGCACTTTTTGATGACAGATGCCGTCTGAACAAATCCTGGGTATAATGGTCAATCTGTTCAGAGTCGAGCCCCCTGGATACTATCTGAACTTTAGATTCTTTGTCTCGTTGTTTTAACACCACGCATGAGAACGACCCCTGTACCAAATTGAGACTCATATCAACGAGGATAAGCAGAATTCGTTTGAGATCGTCAACAACGGTCATTACCTGACAGATCTCCATTAAGGCAGATAACCGCAGTATATGGTTGTTTCTATCTTCTTGCAAAGATCGATTCGTCAATTGAACCTCAAGTAACCTGGCAATCGTTTGGCCGAAAGAAAGGACATCCGGTTGAATAACCGAAGAGGTATAACTTCCTCCAAACAGAAGACCTGAAACTTTCGCTTCCCTTCTAACCGGCCAACAAAATAACAGATTGGGATATATATCTTTTTGTGTAAAAAAAAGCGTTCTCGGATCTCGTGCAATATTTCCCCAGAATCCAAGTTGTCCTGTCGCCGCCACATGTCCGAGAAAACCTTCACCTGTTGAAAAAGAAGCGCCTGCTAAGGCCAAAGCATTTTCTCCCAGCATATGGGAAACTCGAAAAAGTTCATTGTCTACGTTCTCGGCAAAACCGACAAAGTCAATTTCTTTAAACAGCAAGAATTTTTCCAATACATGCGGTATCGTACTGTTTGGTTGGGTAATCAGAGTGGATACATCGTTAATGATCCCGAGTTTCTGCTTACGCTCGGCAGCTTTTAGATGCAAGGACAATATCAAAGCCATCTTATCGATGTGTTCCAACAGCACTTCCTTCGACAGAGCTGAAGTTTCACCTAGTGTATCAAGCGCCTCTTTCCACTGGACAGGGTCTTTTGTAGAGGTGTTAAAGTAATCTTTAATCAGTTCACGGGAATGCTCTTCGATAATGACACCGGCTCCTATGTAATACTGGGTTTTGTCGCCTGTTCTTACTGACGCCAAGATAAACTTTAATCCTGGACGCATCTCATATAGAATCGGTTTCGTGATTTGTGAGAAATTAGCCAACGCATTGCGGATTCGAACGGAAAATGACAGATCATCCCCTTCCAGCAACAACTTCGACAATGGCGTAATATTGGACGGACGGGTTATAAGTTCCCCGTTGGAATCTGTAGTAAAAATCGTCAAATTACATAGAGAAGCATATGCATCTTGCAAATCCTGCATTAAATCTAAACTTGTTCCCATACTATACCGACCTCGCTCGTCACAACTGGGTGATTATAGCGGTATATGGCTCGTTCCCCTTCACCAATCTCCTCAAGAATCGACAGAGAAACAAGATGCTGCAAGGCTGGTCGGATATCCTCCGGTTTTCTGCCCAAACGCAACGCAAGACCTGCTAGAGTCTCAAGCGTATATGGATTCTCTTGAAAGAACAATGTACACTCCATCTGCAGGGGAAGCATATTCGTTTTATCCATCGTTTTCCCCTCCTCACACTAACCGAACGAACGGTTTCTATAGTTTGCTTTACTGTTTGTATCCAAGATAAATACAGAACCTTTGGGAATTCCTCCTGAAAGCAATTGATCCAGACGGGGTATACCTGTTGACACAGTTTGCTGATCTCTGGCTATGATTGTATCCTCGACCATCGACAACGCTGGAATTAAATGAATTCCCTCATCCGTGATTCGATAGATATGTTCCCCTTCTGAAATCCTTGCTCCCCGCATCTTTAATACTTCCAGTGTACGCTTTCGGTATTTCTGCAGATGCTGTTGTAAAGACAGACGGATTAGCCCGTCCGCCACATAATTTTCGAAAGGCATTTCGCCTGAGTCACCATGAGTTTGTTCGCGGATCAACAAGGATGTCAGAGAAAACTTGCGCAACATATTTCGTAAACTGTATATGGCTTGTCGGTGAACACCTTTTCTGTCACTGCCGTATTGAAATAAACTGATGCTGTCAATCACCACGCGCCGACATTGAATCTGTTTCACCATTTGTTCAAACAGACCGTTCGGTGTCATCATCTGCTCCAGCAGTACTTCAGGTGATGTACAGATCACCCGCAATTGATTGTGTTTCTCCAACCGGCGAAGATCCCAGCCAAAAGACAACATGTCCTTGTACAATTGTTCCGGCAATTCTTCAAAAGTAATATAGATTCCCGGTTGATCACAGTTGACAGCCCCATGATAAAGAAATTGAAGGCCTAAAGTTGTCTTACCGGTTCCCGGAGCCCCTTCAACTATAATTGATGAGCCCCGAGGAAAGCCACCGGATAAAATATGGTCAAGACCTGAAATTCCCGATGATACCATACTGTCCGATTCCACCTTATGTATGTATTTCCCCGAGATTAAGTTTCCCCGCCACAATTAAACTTTAACACAAAAATCCCAATCATTCATTAATTATGTTTTTTTATACATAGAACACCTTAGAAAGTAAAAACCTACTGAATGGAGGGATCACGATGGACAATCAAATTCAAAAAATGGAGCACGAGATCGAGGCATTGAAAAAACAGCTCAACGAGCTGCAGGAAGAGGCGCCAAACGCAAGTCCTCAACCGCGGTTTATTCAACCGGAACTGCATGCTCCCACCGGTGATGACGCGTTATATGAAGCGGGACCTGTGCAAGGGATGCAATTCGACAATTTCGAAAATTTTACCGGTGGGGAATAAAAAAACCGAAAATAAAAAAAGCCTGCGTATGCAGGCGTTACCTTACCGCTTCAACCGGTTCAACAACTACGATTGGACCTTCTCCGCGCTTAAGCATTTTAGGGTATGTTTTTGCAGGTTTCAATACAGAGATCATATAATCCATCGCTACTTGCGGATCGACCGTCTCACCGCAGGTGTAGCAATCAAGCGCCGCAAATCCCTTTTCCGGATATGTGTGGATCGAGATATGGCTCTCCGAAAGCAAAACCAATACAGTTGCCCCTTGAGGCTCAAATTGTTTGGATTGAACGGATAATACCGTTGCACCACATTTTTCTGCAGCTTGTACCATCATTTTTTCCAAAAATTTGGCATCATTGAGCATGTTAAAGTCAGCACCCCACGTGTCGACAGCAACATGTCTCCCAAAAGTTGAATACTCTTCTTGGATCATGAGCTTTCGGCCCCCTTCCTAAACGAAAAATTGTAACTTAGATTTTTCGCTAGGACCTACGTCATTCACCACGGGGGAAAGTTAGTCCGGAGAGGTCCTAACCCTTTAAGTGAATCCTGGTTCCTAATCCTTCTTGCTTCGTTTTTTACCCAAACAAATTTCAACGAAGAATAAAGTATCACATCTTGAACGAGGTTTCAATAGTTTTCCACAACTTTTTTGAGAAACATTCTGGAAGGCTAATAGAATGGGTAACGGAAGCAAGTTGTTCATGAAATCCTATCACATCGGCTAGTCAAAGTAAACTGGAAAGTTGATCCTCCATGACCAGTATCCAATGATAAAGGTCGCTCATAAAATATGAGCTTTTATACCGATTCGTACCTGTACAAACACCCAAATACTCCGATCACGGATAGGGAAGGCCGAGTTGGCACACAATGGAGATATGCATAAAGGAGGAGGGCTGGCATGAATATTCAAGAATCTGTAGACTCGTTCTGCCAAAAGATCTGGGATGAATACGAATCTCGACCGGACTCACTGCCGGCTGAAGTAACGGTGAACAATGTGAGCACCGGGATCATCGCAAAGGCAGATGAAGATGGCTTGTTCTTTGAAGCAAACGGTGACGAGTTTGATATCGAAGAATGGTTTATGACGAACAATTTTGCCTCCGATACGCTGGACATACAGCCAATCAACAAAGAACACCGGCCGAGTTGAGCCGGTGTTTTTATTCTTCATTCTCTGCGGTCCAAACGTCCTTTTTCCACTCCAAGCAGAAATTCTTCCAGCCAGGCCAATTCGACTTCACTGTGCATCAGCGCGTTCTTGATCAGCATAACGACTCCGTACGGATGATCCGATACCTTGCATTGGAAAAGGGTGCGAAGAAATTCCACGGTCTCCCGCCGCTTCTCGATCTTCTCTTTGATCGCAGCTTTCACTTGATCTGCATCGGCAAAATCCGCATTCATCAAAGCCGGGTACAATGGATGAAACATTTTGGACTCAGTCCGAAACGCCTTGTGCAGCATCTTTTTAAATTCGCTGCGCCCTGTCTCCGTGATCCGGTAAACCTTTTTTTCGGGTCGTTTCTCTTCCTGAATCACTTCTTTGACCTCGATCCACCCGTTTTTCTCCAGCTGTTCGAACGCATAATACAGGGTTCCGTAGTTTACCTTGATGTAATCGTGGACCTGGCGCATTTTTAAAATCTGTAAAACTTCATAGGGATGGAGATCCTGGTCGCATAGAAGTCCGAGAATTAACAGCCGCAGTTCCATCCAAAACCTCTCCTTATAAAGAACTATCCCCAACCGGTTGCGATTTCATGCTTTGTTTGCGTGTTTCCAGCCGGGAATTTCCCAGGAAAAACGAGATGACAACACCGATCACGGCGGCAATGAACCCAAACAGAAAAACATACGCGATCGCATCAGCCAAAGCTCCCTGCAGTACAGATAACACAGGAGCCGGGATGGCCGCCCTCGCTTCCGGCTGCAGCAATGCTTGCGGATCCTGCAATACTGCTCCATCCATGGAAATACCGGAAAGTTTGTCTGCCAGGGAAACCGTCATATGATGTGTGATAATGGCTCCCATCACAGCTACGCCAACAGTTCCTCCAATTGAACGAAAGAAAGCTACACTCGAGGTTGCAACACCACGTTGGGAGGCATCAACCGCTCCCTGTACCGCAGTCATGGTAACCGGCATTAATGGGCCGATTCCCAAGCCCAAAACAATCATGGAGAAAGTCACTTCGAGCGAAGAGGTGTCCACACTCAACCCGGTAAGCAAAAACGAACCAAGTGAGATCACCGCCATCGCAGCCACCGTAATTGTTCGATAGCTGAATTTGCGCATCGCGAATCCGGCCAGAGTGGAGCCGACAACAAGCGAAAGCATCATCGGTGTCAGGATATAACCCGCATTTGATGCACTGCCGCCGAGCACCCCCTGCACAAAAAGCGGAATGTAGGAGGCGCCTCCCATCATAGCAATTCCCTGTATAAAGGTAACCAGAGTTACAACGGTCACTACGGGATTCCGAAACATGGTAAGCGGCAGCATCGGTTCGCTTGCTTTCCGTTCCATTACCAGGAACAAGATCAAAAATAGCAGCGACGCTCCAAACAGCCCGATAACCTGCCAGGATGTCCATGCGTACTCTTTCCCGCCAAAGACAAGTCCGAGCAGTAAAGTAACAATCGAGACAGCCATCGTGCCTGCCCCAAGATAATCCACCTTTGGCATATAGCCCTCTGCTCTCGTCTCCGTCAGAGAGAACCACAAGATCATGAAAGAGAGAATCCCTAACGGCAAGTTGATGTAGAAGATCCAGTGCCAGGAAATCGATTCGGTAATGTAAGCGCCGAGCGACGGTCCGAATACGGAAGACATACCGAAAACAGCACCAAAAATCCCCTGCATCCTTCCTCGTTTCTCCGGGGGAAAGATTTCAAAAATGATGGTAAAGGCGGTTGGCATAAGTGACCCGGCCCCAAGACCCTGCAGGCCTCGATACAGGACCAGTTCAGTCATTGAATCGGCAATCCCGCAGAGTGCGGATCCAATCATGAAGATTCCAAGTCCCAGAAGAAAAAACAGCTTTCGACCATACATATCGGACAGTTTCCCGATAATCGGCATAACGGTTGTCGAGGTTAACATGTAAGAAGTAAACACCCATGAATAAATATCCATTCCTTTTAATTCGGACACAATGGTCGGCATCGCTGTCGCCACAATCGTCTGGTCAAGCGAAGCCAACAAAAGAGCGAGCATCATAGCCGCAACGGTCCATCCGACATGTGTCTTTCTCATAGCAATTCTCCCCATTTCGTCACATACTATAATTTGAGTAATCTACTCTAATTATAATACTTAAATCAGAATATATATGGCAAGACAGTTCAGCATATTTTTCAGGAAAATTTTTGTTTGATTTTCCTGATTTTTTCTGCTAGACTCAAATAAAGGCTCTCAGAGAGAAGCCAGTTTTAAGCTGTTTAGCTTTAGGAGGTTAATGGTAACATGCAAGGAATTGTTAAATGGTTCAGCGCTGAAAAAGGGTATGGATTTATCCAGCGTGAAGATGGCGGCGACGTATTCGTGCATTTCTCCGCAATCCAGTCTGAGGGCTTCAAAACTCTCGAAGAGGGCCAACAGGTAGAATTTGAAATCGTAGAAGGTGCGCGTGGACCTCAGGCAGCCAACGTTGTAAAACTATAATTGATGATGAACATATATAAGGGGGAGTACTTCGGTACTCCCCCATTTCTATTGTTTTTCCTCAAATGAGCCAAGCGGAATCGCGAACATCTTGATCACAAGCTTCCCTTGCTCCTCCGCGCCCATTGCAAAAAGGAACAGTTGTCCATCGTAGCCGATCGCATGATCAAGGTGCTTCACATTATAACCTTCAGGCAGATCCAAGTGGATGCCATAGGTCTTTCCTTTCACGGTTTTGTCACCTTGGGCTTTTACTGCCTTTAAGTTCACCGCCTGATCGAGGCGGGGTTCCAATTCAAACAGATAAGAACCGTAAGCAAAATCCGCTTTTTCATAAAACTTTTTCTTGGTTTGACCGGCAAGCAGATATTCATGATTCTTACGGTCGAATATAAAACCTTCTTTTGTATAAACATACCCTTCCTGTGTATGTACAGGATCCTCTTTTCCCGGAAGCTTGAACTCATCGAGCACAACCCTCGAATGTTCCATCTCCGATTTGTCCACTTCCGAATAATGGAAGCTATCCGTATTGTACTTAATCGCCGTGCTGTCCTTAAATCCGATATACAGGATTTTCTGGTTCAGGACCGCCTTTTGCAGCTTATAGCCGGGAAAAGTTTCATGTTTCACGGTTCCGTCCTGGGCCATAATTGCTAAGTTTACAGTTCCATTTGACTCTTCATATACAAAAATGGGTCTGCCGTCGGATGTTACAAATGCGAAGCGCAGCAAACCGGGATCGAACAATCCCTTCATCTCAGCCAGAACTTTTCCTTTCAGAGGGTTTGCCTGGGTATGTTCCAATACTTTGTCAAAAGTGGTCTTGGGAGAGGTCGCCGATACAGCGGGCTTATTAAATAAGGCCGGAGTCCATGCACTGAGAGGCTGACACCCTGCTGTCAAAGCTGCAGCTGCTGCCAGAACAAAAACACACCTTGCTTTTACCTTCACATGATCACCTCGGGGATTCTACTCTACTATTAATCTAGCACAACACATGACAAGGAACTAGACTATTCAACACATTTCGACATAGATCGATCAAACAAATAAGGCGGTCTGAACAACCAGGCCGCCCTTTTGTCGTCTTCAGTCGGTTGCAAAAACAGGATGGGAAAATTTGAAAGGCTTGGAAACAAAGATCCAAGCCTTTCAAGTACCTACGCTGAAAATGAACAAATTGCAGACGGCCGTTTGATTCTCGGTACCAGACATTCGTATACACGGAACGGATGATTCATTCTTTCGGCACCCAAATAAGTCACAGAAAGATCTTCCGTAATCGCAATATCAAAATTCTGTCTTCCAACCGAGACAATCACACCTGTATTCTCCTTCATAACCGGCGATTGGTATACTCCAGCTGTGACAAGTTCGCGAATATGTTCAATCTCCAACACGTTCGTACCTTGGTGGACACGTAACATTTTCGCGTATAATGCTGGATGAACTGCCATCGCATATGGACCGAATTGACCGTTCTCGATCAGCTTTGTTGTCATCTGGACTACATCCGCATAAGCTCGTCCCGATTCCGTCCAATCTTCAATCATATGAGTTAATCGTCCGGTCGCATTGGTCACCCCTTCAATTCCAAACTCTGCTTTCCCATTGAATATCAGGTCATCTTCCTTGGTTGCTACAACAGAGGCAGCACCAGCTGCCGCACTGAAATCGATGTCGGTTCCAATCTGTCTTGCGAATTCAATGTCCCGCCAATGTAAAATAAAATCCTTGTACAAAATGGGAATTGGGAGTTGAACGCGATGCCCTGTACCAAACGCCTCCCCCTCTGTCTGGCCCAACTGATCAGCTGCCGCAAGTTCGACGTTTTCAAACCGGTCAGCCGGAACCCCTTGAATCCCTGCCCCCAATGGCCCATAAATTTCAAGTATCCGCCTGCCAATCAGTTGACGTCTCGCTGCTTCCACCACAATACTTTGTAATCGTTCAATCTCATTGGTATGTAACGGGAATTCCGAATCAAATACTCCCACGTGATATCCCTCCTTCTGGGATTTCTATTAATATCCGATTAGACTGCCGACTGTCAATTTTTTGTCTCTTCCGGCAGATCGGAAACTTTCATCGTTTGATGCGGAAGGTGCATGATCGTCTCCCGAGTTCCATTGACGCAAACTCTCGATCAGATTGTTTACCGTAGCCAACCTTTCATGTTCTTCTTCAACCAAGTGAGAGAGCAATTCCTTCGTGAGGTTATCTTCCACATTGTTTAAGATAACTCCCATATGTTCCACAAAATGCTCCATATTCTGCTTTTGCCCTTCCGCCATCTGTAAAAGTTGTTGGATAGGATGCATGGTTCCGCCCCTTTCAATAACAAAATGTCTTTCAGTAATTTTATCAAACTTTTCTGATTACATACAAGACAAACCTTACTGAATATGATATTATAAAATGATATTGATTCTCATTTCCGGAATGGGGGACGAGAATGCAACTGTTTGGATGGATTGACTTTTATTACGGACTGGGGAAAACCAAGGAAATTGGCGGATGCATTGAAGCAGCTTCCATTGTACTGACAAATGGGATCTCCTATCGCAACTGCGTAATTACACGTGTCGACTATATTGGCAATCGCATCTACTCATTCGGCTTCATGGATGAAGATGGAACGGTTCGAGTGGCCAATGTGGATCAGGTTAGTCTGGTAGTCAATCCTGAGCATAAGAAGATTCGCGACGCTAATAACCTCTTTTATAAAAAATGGCCCTGTGAACAAAAACAATCCCGTTTGCTTCGTTTGCTGGAAATCAGTAAGGAGGCTTCCCGTTCGTCCTTAGAAAAACAAGTGGACAGTATTCTAGACGATCTTGGGATCGATCAATTGCAAAATTTTAGTTGGCCATAAGTCAACACACTTATTTATTTTTTGGATGTTCAAAAAAGAACCGGGTCATTTCTCTGCTTGCGTCGGGACCTTTTGGATCGTTATAGGGAATCCCCGCGGTGCCGCCTGACCACGCGTGGTCCATTCCTTCCACGATCCACTTCTCCATCAAGGGATTCCCTTTAGGATCCTTGTATACAGATACCGTATAGGAATGTCCGTCCGGCACTTGCCCGTTTGAAACAGAAGACGGTTGATCCGTAATGTTTTGATTGTCCAGCCCGTCAGAGAAAAGATCATTGGTTTGGGCGAATTGGGAGATTACCTGCTCTCCATTCACCACAAAGACTGTCTTATCCAAGGCCCCATGGAAAACGATCAGGGGAATCGCTCTTGCATTGGAACCCGCTGCAACATAGGCAAGAACCCCTTGCCGATTTGGGTCCGGCCCCCCCAGTTTCATCGCCTCCAATGCGGATATCAGATCGGTGGCCGCCTTATATTCCAACCCTGCACTGATCCCAACCGCCGCAAACAAGTCAGGATAAGCGGATCCCATAATGGCGCTCATCGCGCCGCCAGCCGACATTCCAGCGACATACGTTCGATTTTTATCGATATGGTAATTGTTCATGACTTGTTTTGTCATTCCCGCGATCAGTGACAGTTCCCCCTTGTCCCGCTCCTGATGTTCCGGTAGAAACCAGTTCCAGCACTTCGATGCGTTTGCCGAGGAAGGCTGTTCCGGGTACAAAACCAAGAATGTCTGCTGTTCGGCCAATTGATTCATTTTGGTGCCAGCCGCAAAAATCGTCGGGTCTTGGGTACAGCCATGCAGCATAACAAGCAGCGGAACCGCCTGTCCTCTATAACCGCTTGGGATGTACAGCTGATAATTGCGGGTACCATACTCATTGGTATAAGAACCGGGTAAAAATTTCCCTTCAGCCAATGCGATCTTCTGGCTTCCCGCCGGGGCCGACAGAACCAGAACAACCGCCAGCAAAAACACAAAAATACGGACACAAACGGATCTCATGATCAAAACCTCCTTGTTGCACTTGTTTTTTTATATAGAATATCACCGCCCGGTCACAGCAAAGTTGCAATCCGCTTTTCAACCTACTTGCCATAAAAAAGAGCCTTTGCGGCGGTACCGGCAAAGGCACGAGAACGAGAAGCTTTTCAACCGGATCCGATTATTGAGCGTGGGGTGAGTTTGTGACAGGGGAGGGTTCGTCATTCCAGGGAGATCCGTCTGCGGTTGCGTGATCAATCCAATATAAGTCGTCAAAGTCTTTCATACCAATCACCTCTGATTTTTAGTGTTGTGATGCATGTGGCAATACGCGAATTCTCGGGAAGCATCAACCTTGAGTCCACCTCCTGTTTACTCTTATGTCTGAATAATATTTTGATTTGTCTGACTTTTCAACTAATTATGTCACAATAGATTACATGGAATCGCACGTCGCCACACAAGATGGGGCTGTCCCAAAGCAGGTAATCTACTTTTGGGACAGCCCCATCGAATTGCAATAGTTGATTAACCAAACTTGTAAGTAATCCCGTAACCGCCTTTCGGATATACCCACTCGATGTTATAAGCGGGACAACCGAGACGGCAGGTCCCACATTCAATGCAGTTTTCAAACGCTACGGATGTATGGTCCCCTTCCCATTCATACACATCCGCCGGGCAGAAGTGGGTGCATTCCTTGGTCGTGCATTTCATGCAAACATCCTGATCGACGATGATCAGATGCGATTGCTCATCCACTTTGTAGCGGATGGTAAACAATTTCTCTTCAATCGTTGCACTCATCCGTTAATCGCCCTCCATCCTTTATACCCGAGTTTCAACATTTCCCACGATCCGCCTGCCGCTTCTTTCAGTCGCTTAATCGCATAGCGCTGTTTCTCCGCCTTGGAAACGCCGTTTACAAGGAGCATTTCATAGGCTGCATCATTCAGCGCACGCGGCATGCTTTCAAACAGCACCTTCGGATCGATTTCATTCAGGAGGCTGTGCAGCCCCTGGTACTTCTTAAGATCCTTATGAATGAACGACTCCTTCACCTTGGCGTCATAGAGACTCAAGGTTTGTCTGGAATAGTCACCGACTTTCTTCGCCTCGATAATCGCTTCGGCCGCGTACCGCCCGGATGTCATTGCCAGGTTGGTTCCTTCCCGGTGCACAAAGTTGACGAGTTGGGCCGCATCCCCACAAATGACCCATCCGTTTCCGGACAGCTGGGGAACCGATTTTAAGCCGCCTTCCGGAATCAAGTGGCCTGCATATTCTTTTGTTTCCCCGCCTTGAATCAGCTTGCGGATCGTCGGATGCTTCTTGACGCCTTCCAGCAGTTCATACGGCTTGATTTTATTCTTCTTGAGGTCGGAGACCATGACACCGATCCCGAGCGAGAGAGATTCTTTATTGGTATACAGGAATCCGAGACCGGTCATTCCCAGTGAAGTTTCACCCACGAACTCGATCGTGACCCCTTCGTCTCCTTCCAGATTGAAGCGATCCATGATTTTTTCTTTCGGCAGGAAAATTTGCTCTTTCACCGCGAGCGACACTTCATGCGGCAGCCATTCCTTGTGGACTCCGAGCGATTTTCCCAAGAGCGAGTTGACACCGTCGGCGATTACGACCACATCGGCAAACAGATCGCCATGTTCCCGGTCTGTCCGGACGCCTACCACTTTGTCGCCTTCCCGGATCAATTCCAGCGCAACAGTCTCATACACCGGGATCGCTCCGGCCTGTTCCGCCTTGGATGCAAACCACTGGTCGAACTTCACCCGCATTCCTGTCCAACAGTTGTAAGGCTCTTTGAACGCTTCGTTTCGATGGCCGAAGGTTACGACCGACTCAGGCCCAAGTACCCACAGCCGCTGTTCTACGATATGCCGCTCGAGCGGAGCTTCTGTCCAAAATTCAGGTATGATGTCCTCCAACTGTTTCCGGTAGAGTACTCCGCCAAAGACGTTCTTCGCCCCCGGGAATTCTCCCCGTTCCAGCAGTACTACCGACAGACCGGCTTTGGCCATGGTAAGCGCCGCAGCCGCTCCGGCTGGTCCTGCTCCAACAACAATCGCATCGAATTTCATCGTCATACCCGGATGCCCCCTTCCTCGTTTGCAGCAGTGTTTGCAGCTGCGGTTTCCTGTTGAAGGAACGAAAGCCCGCGGCGTTTGCGAACCTCTTCTGTTATCGCAGGAACGATTTGGAACAAGTCCCCTACTATACCATAATGCGCAACCTTAAAAATCGGTGCGTCCGGATCCCGATTGATTGCAATAATCAAGCCTGAGTTCTGCATCCCCACAAGGTGCTGAACCGCACCGGAAATGCCCACCGCGAAGTAAAGCTTCGGTCGAACCGTATACCCGGTCTGTCCCACCTGGTGTTCGTGTTTGATCCAGCCGGCATCGACAGCCGCACGGGAAGCGCCTACCACCCCGCCTAATTCATCCGCCAATTCTTTGAGCATTTTGAACGGTTCCGGTCCTCCAAGGCCGCGGCCCCCCGCGACAATGATTTCCGCTTCTTCGATGTTAATCTTTGACTGATCTTGAATAAAATCAAGCACTTTTGTCGCAATTTCCGCTTCGTCCATCTCGAATTCTACGTGTATGATTTCCCCTTTACGGGAAGTGTCCTTCGGCAGCGCCTCAAACACTCCCGCTCTGGCGGTCGCCATTTGCGGACGATACTGTTTGCACAAAATCGTCGCCATCATTTTCTCGGAAAACGCAGGACGGGAAGCGAGAAGCAGACGACTCGGGTGCGGTTCAACGTCAAGCTCCGTGGTGTCGGCCGTTAATCCGGTGGGAAGGTGAGTGGCAATCGCCCCCGCCAAATCACGACCGGTCGCCGTTGCTCCGAAAAGCACAATTTCCGGCTTTATATCATGAATCACTTTCATAGCTGCACGGGAATATGGACGGGTCCTATAGTTTTGCAGTTCCTTCGCGTCACACACATAAACCCGGTTAGCCCCGTACGCAATCGCTTCTTCCGCAAGATGCTGGACGTTATAACCGATTACAAGTGCCATCAAATCGACTTCCAGCTTATCGGCAAGTTTTTTCCCCTGCCCCAAGAGCTGCCAGCCAACGCTCTTCGCAACTCCCTCGCGATGCTCAATATATACGAGGACACCTCGATACGCCGACCAATCCGGCATATCATCGACAGGCTGTTTTTTCACTTCTTCCGCCATTTCATTCCGCCCCCCTTATCCTTTAGCCTTTTGATCCCAACCGAAACGGGCCGGCAGGTCTGTTTGCCAAAGTTTGTCGACCAATGTAGCCGCTTTCACCTGAACATCGCGACCATCGATCATTTCCGTATTGGCTGCTTTTTGTTCAGGGACCCATGATTTGGCTACGATGGTCGGGGATCCTTTCAGACCGATTTTGCTGCGATCCAGGTTCGGAAAGTCCTGGGTGGTCCAAACGGTCGGTTTAAATTGTGCCGCCCGGAGCATGCCGGGCATCGGAGCACGGCGAACTTTATTCAGCTCTTTCAGAGCGGTCATCAAGACGGGCAGCTTGGTCTCTACCACTTCAACCCCGTCTTCCAAGTGGCGGTGCACGGTAATTCGGCGTGTGGCCATATCAATTCCCACCACTTTTTCCACATAGGTTAATTGTTCAAGATCAAGACGGCATGCAATTCCGGGTCCAACCTGTCCGGTATCTCCGTCCAGGGTTTGTTTCCCTGTGAAAACGATATCAACCGGCCCCCAAGTCTCTTCCACTTTCTTGATGGTTTCCGCCAATACATAGGAAGTGGCCAATGTATCGGCACCGGCAAATCCTCTGTCTGTAACAAGCACTGCATCATCAGCACCAAGCGAAATACATTGTTTCAACGCTTTTTCCGCCGGAGGAGGCCCCATACAGATCACTGTAATGCGTCCACCATATTTTTCACGCAAAACCAATGCCTCTTCCAATCCATGCAAATCATAGAAATTCACAATTGCAGGCACACCGATTCGTATGAGGGTGTTTGTCTTGGGGTCGATGCGGATCTCACGGCTGTCGGGAACCTGTTTCACACACACAACAATGTGCAGCATCTCTTTCTCCTCCCCTTTCCTTAACTAAGGAAAAAATGGTACTGAATCTCCTACTTCTATTCTATTGTGAAAATAGGAACATTTGTCAACAGATAATTCTGCCTATTGTTAATAATTAAAAAACACTTGTCCTCCAGCACTCTCGTATTTTGTTATGATTTCCCGCGCCTCCAGCCCAACTTTTTCCAATAATTGATTTCTCATCATGCTCCAGAACAAACTGGGTGACGCAGCAGGAACCATCTTATCCTGAATCACTTTCAAAGAATTGCTAAGCCGATCGATTCGCGACTGCACAACTTCCCCCAACTGCCCAAGCTCGCATTGGTACATTTGGCAGAAGAGATTTGCTTCTTTCCGATTGGGGATTGCCAGCAAATAGGGCCATAAAGTCCGTACTTCCTGATGCATTTTCAGCTCCGTTTCCAGATAACGAATCGCATAGATCAGCTTCTGGTCAACACTTGCCTGCAGGAAAGTTTTTGCGCAGAGAAGCTTCTCCAACGCATTTTGTTGCAAAACTTGCTTGACTTCATGACAACGATCCACCAGCGAACACGCCATGCCCATCCCCCTATCGTATCTGTTGTCTACTCTATATTTACTCCTCTCTCGTTACACTTTCCTCCTTCATTTCAGAATCAAACGAAAGCCTTATCGCTCCGGAAGGCAAAATGGTCGGCTGCCGTAAGCAAACTGAAGCGGTTTTGCATCTACTAGCATAAGCAACCTGCAAAGGGGGATTGAGGTGGACCAACAAACCGCCCTGTTGATCCGTTGGCTGGTCGCGTTCCTGATTATTTTCCTGCTTGTGATGCTGCTCGTTTTTTCGCTTGTGTCCGGAAAAAAGCCCGTTCTGCAATACTAGAACGGGCTTTTACACATGATACATACAGGAAAAATTTCAGGAGGGGGAAATGGGCTTTTGACACGCAGCCGACATCGCTATCTATGGTTTGCAGTTGGAGTAGTGCTCGTTACCATTTTTGCATACACATTCTTCCGCCCCTTTGCAGCCGACCTGCTGCGGCTTGCAAAAAAAATTCCTCCTCAACCTCCGTTTGCGATTGGAGATCGAACTTTAATTGTCGCTCCACACCCCGATGATGAAACTTTGGGTGGGGCGGGCGTAATTCAGAGAGCTCTCGCAGCAGGCAAGCGGGTAAAAGTGGTGATTATGACCAACGGGGACGGATTCAGGAGGGCAGCAGAAGAAAATTTCATGACAATAGAGCCAGGTCCGGATGACTTCCGAAGATTGGGACAAGCCCGTCGTCTGGAATCCCTGAACGCTTTGAAGCACTTTGGCGTACCGGAAGCAAACGTTGTCTTTCTGGGGTATCCCGATGGCGGAGTGAACAGTCTATGGGAATCGGACTGGGATTATGACCATCTGCATAAAGGATTGAATGGCAGTGTACGTTCACCTTATGACTTCAGTTATGAAAAAAATGCACCCTATTGTGGAGAGAATGTCTTGAAAAACCTCTCGGAAATCTTTCGAGAGTTCCAGCCGACAGACGTGGTATATCCCGATCCGAACGACCAGCACCACGATCACTGGGCGACCAGTGCTTTTGTAAAATATTTGCTTACGGAACAAAACTATCAGGTGAGAGAATGGACCTATCTGGTTCACCGGGGGGATTTTCCGGTGCCGTGGAGATACGAGCCTTCCCTGCCTTTGCACCCGCCTCATGTTTTGGCAGGCTTGGACACCCATTGGATTTATATCCCCGTGACGGAGCAGGAAGAGACCAAGAAAAAAGCAGCCATTGACAAATACGCGACCCAAACGAAAGTCATGGGTCCCTATTTGCATGCTTTTGTACGGGCGAATGAACTGCTGGGCACCTACAAAGACCCGGTTCTTCCCACCGTTTCAGGCACCCCTGATTTCAGCGATCCGAACAGGCTGCCCTACACCCTTTTCTTCGATGCTTACGCGGATACTTTCAGACGTCAAGTGGAACGTCAGGCCGACATAATGGCTGTCGGTGGCGTTCTCACCAATGAAAAGTTCCATATTGGACTGGAAACCGGCGGGCCGATCAGTCCACAAGTGATGTACAATGTCAGAATCCGCATCTTTCAGCCGACAGGTGTGAAAAGGCTGGACTTGACCGTGCAAAACTCAAAAGTGTCCGCCAGAAAATATGCGGGGAACAGTTTGGATCTTCCTTCCGGTACAATCGTGCAGGTGCAGGGGAACAGACTGTGGATCTCCCTGCCCCGTGACTCGATTGACGGGACAACATCCCTTTTGGTTGCGGCTGACACATTCATTGAGGTGGAACGAATCGATAAAACGGCATGGCGGTTGATAAAACTGACGAAATAACAAATGAAGAAGAACATATCGTATAATACAAACATGCATGTAATATAAACATGCATGTAATATAAACATGCATGCAATTGTCCCGTAGATTCGCTCTAACGATTCTGCGACTCCATTGCGGCGAGGGAGGAACACGATTGATTCAGGATAAAGTTTTGTATTTTATAGACCATTACGGATATCTCGGATTATTTGCCGCACAAGTCCTGGGAATCGTCGGGATTCCTCTGCCCGACGAGTTGTTAATGACATTTGCCGGGTTTCTGGTTTCAAAAGGGGAGCTCCGTTTCCTTATTACGGTACTGGTTGCCTTCGTGGGAAGTATTCTCGGAATGTCGCTCAGCTACTTTATCGGCCATCAATTCGGGCTTCCTCTTCTGGAAAAATACGGCCGGAAGATTTCGATTACTCCTGAAAAGCTGCAAAAAGCGGAGCAATGGTTTACCCGCTTTGGCAAATTCACGGTAACATTCGGATATTTTGTTCCGGGTATCCGCCATTTCACTGCCCTGTCGGCAGGTGTGAGCAAGTGGCCTTACCGAAATTTTATTCTTTATGCTTTGCCAGGCGGTCTCTTCTGGGTTCTAACTTTTGTTACCATCGGTTTTTATTTGCAGGAACATTGGCGGGTTTTTTCGGAAGCCCTTCACCAATATATGTGGGTATTGGTCCTTAGCGTCCTGCTTTTCTTGGTAATAGGATGGGGCACCCGCCAATTGATGAATAAAAGAAAGGCAAAACTATAAGCTTTGGTCTATTTCTTCGCTCTGAACTCAACCGTGAAGACGGCTCCACCGTTCGTGCCGTTATCGGCTTTTATTATGCCGCCGCTTTTTTCAATGATCGCGCGCGTAATCGCCAGTCCAAGGCCGGTATCTCCATCCTTGCCCCGGAAAAATCTTTCAAATATCCGTTCTTTGTCTCCCTCACGCAATCCGGGGCCATCATCCTCAACCGTAATCCGAACGACTGAATCAAAGCTCGCGAGCTCCACTCTCACTTGAGAATTCGCATGACGAATCCCGTTGCCGATCAGGTTTATGAAAGCCTGAATCATTTTGTCAGGGTCAAGCATCAACCGTTTGTCCAGGTCACCGTGCAAGTCAATCTGCACACCTTTTTGCCGGGCCAGGCTTTTTACCCGATCGATGCTTTCCTGCAAAATGAGTTTCAGGTCTACAGGCTGCGGATCAAACATTCCCTCCAAGGTTTCGAGCTTGGACAGGTAAATCAATTCATCGACCATTTTCTTCAACCGCTTGCTCTCGGTTGAGATTGCATCCAATCCTTTTTCCGCATCAGCCCCTCGAAAAATTCCGTCGCGAATTCCTTCAGCATACCCTTGAATTGCCATCAACGGCGTTTTTAATTCATGCGAGGCGTTTTGAAGGAATCGTCGCTGCCCTTCATCATATTTCTTCAATGCCACGGTCATGTCGCTAAACGCTTTCGAAAGCTCCTCCAATTCGTCTCCCGTCTTTACGATCTGAGGCGGAGTAAAATCCCGGTTCATCAGCCTCATCACCGCTTGCCTCAGATTCTGCAAGGGACGGGTCAAGGAACGCATCATGATATAAGCGACGATCAGCATCACAATCGCGGTAATGACGAAACCTTTTATCAGGAGCATGACGACTTCACGCGTTGCGCTGCGAATGTGCTGCAGTTCGGTGAAAAGCACCACTGCATGTGTCACCTGGCTGCCCTTTCCCAAATCCATTGGCAAAGCAACATATACAATGTCTTTGCCCTTTACTTGTGCCTCGCCTTCGATCCCTCTCCCTTCATAGACTTCCGATACGGGGAAAGGAGAACGGTTCAACTTCACGATATCTTTTGAACTGGAAGCAATCACTTGTTGATTGCTTTTCTGAACGATGAAATAATCGCTTTCAATTGTGCTTAGCGCGATTTTTGTTATTACCCGTTTTTTAATTGGGTCGATTACAGCCGCTTGGTCCGCACCCATAAGCTCGATCAGATGGCCGGCTTCGGTTCGCAGGCTTGATTTGGCTTCCTCCACCATATAATTTTTTATGAATGCGTTAAATAAGACACCGGATACTGCCAACGTGACACCAATTAAAACGAGATAAGTCAGAACCAGTTTCTTTCCGATCGAACTTTTCATGGTTTATCCTTCCAATTTGTAGCCGTAGCCCCATACAGTCTTAATCTCAACGGTTGAATCGGCCGCTTTCAGTTTCTTTCGCAGACGTTTGACGAGATCGTCGATCGCCCGTTCATCCCCTAAGTATTCGTACCCCCACACTTGATTTAACAACTGCTCTCTTGTAAAAGCTCTGTTGCGGTTCGCAACCAAAAAAGTCAGCAGTTCGTATTCTTTTGTGGTAAAGGGAATCTCCTGATCGTTCTTCACCACCCGCCGCTGATCAAGATGCAATGCCAAATCCTCAAAACGGATGACTTGCTGTTTGCTTTCTTCCGTCCTTTCGGATTGGAGGGAATTGATTCGACGAAACATCGTTTTCACACGTGCCACAAGTTCCCTGGGAGAAAAAGGCTTTGACAGGTAATCGTCAGACCCCATTTCAAATCCCACAATTTTGTCCACTTCCTCGTCTTTCGCAGAAACCATGATGATGGGAACCATACTCTCGGAACGAATCTTCCGACACAATTCATATCCGTCAATTCCGGGCATCATGATATCTATGATAAACATGTCCGGTTCCCCCTGCTTCCACGCTTCCAAAGCGGGTTGGGCACGCCCGAATGTGCGAACCTGATACCCTTCCGCCTGCAGGTACCGCTCAATGATTTCCCTGACTTTCTCGTCGTCATCCACTATAAAAATCGTTCTCGTTTGTTCTTCTGTCATCATGGGTCACCACTTTCCATTGTACCATGAAGCAATCTTATTTTTTCGGGTCGTGATCATCTTCGGTGATAGAGCGCATGGAATCCTTGAATTCACGGACTCCCTTACCGAGAGCCCGTCCGATTTCGGGCAATTTGTTGGGGCCAAACACAATCAGTGCCACGATTAAGATAAGAATCAAACCGGGAATTCCGATATCTTGAAACATTCTTGTTCCTCCTGCCTATTTTCAGGTATAAAAACTTGCATTCGGTAAGAGAAACAGCCGGCACTTCCCGCCAGCTGTTTCTTACATCTATCCTTTGAACGTTACCGCCTGCTTTCCTAATTGCTCCCAAGCGGCGATAAACGATTGTCGATCAACCGCTTTCCCGGCTGTCCCGTCCTGAGGATCATTAATGTAGACATGATTGGCGTCAAACCCCACAAGCAGTACTGCATGCTCGTCAAAAGTGGCGGTAACAGTTCCATGTGGCCCGGTCCACTTCACCCAGGAAGATGTCGGTTGAAATTCAACCGTCGCCCAAACCAATACAGGCTTTCCGGAGGCTACCCGCGACAAAACCTCATCAAATGGTTGTCCAGTGAGGTCCTCTGCCCCTTCTGACAAAAGAGTGTCTATCAATTGGGCGACCGGTCCGTGATAGACTCCATATCCCGGACTTTCACCCGTGATGTCTCCAACGAACCCTGAATTGGGATCTCCCCACGAAATGATAGTGTCGTCTTCATCCTCCTGCAGTGGTGTTCCATCCTTCGTGATCCAGTATGCCAGTTCGTTCTTGTCAAACGGATGCCCGGCAGCCGACAGCAGCATGGAAAGACTTGTCACTTCACAGCCATTGTACAGTTCAGCTTGTGACTGTGCCGGCACTCGGATGAGAATTTTACGATTCTGATCCTGGGGCGGAATTTTGGAAACATCCTGTGGGACATGACGAACCGCTTCCTCTCCTGAAGAGGGAAACAAGAGATCCGCGTTTACCTGCATTTTATGAACCAATCCGGTTATCCCAATACTCAATGCCAGTGCAAAGAATAAATTTCTTCTCTTTTTCATGATCATTCTCCTTCCCCAGGAGTGGTGCAGATGGAAGGAGAGGATGGCGGGCATTCTCTCCGGGAACGGGAATGTCGTTAGCGTTACTTCAAGAGCTCCTGTTTGGCCTGAATGATCTTTTTCTCCAATTCAATGGCCTTGTCGAGAACTGCCATCAGCTTGGCTTCATCGCCCTCTTTCTTGAATTGGGCCGCTTGTTTCAGAAGCTCCCGCTTTTCATGCTGCATTTGCTTGAGATGCTTGAACACGTCAGAACGGGCATCTTTCAGGTCTCCAAACTTCTCCTTCATCGACTTGCGGACTTCCTTGATCTTTGCAAGATCGTCTTTGATCGAGTCGCGCTTCGCCTTAATCCGCTCTTCAAGATCCGCAATGCGTTTCTTCAACTCTTCCGCTTTTGCTTCATCCTTGTTCTTCTTTGCTTCTTCCACCTGCTGCTTCAGTTCCTTTACCTGCTGATGGAGGGCTTTCACCTCTTCCATCACCGCTTTTACCCTGTCGCGAACCTCTTGACTGATTTCGCCCTTCTTATCCTTGACGGCTTCTTTTTTGTCCTTGTACTTCTCTTTCAATTGCTGATTCAATTCTTTTTCCTGCGCTTGCAATTCTTTCAGGACTTCGTATTTGTCTTTCGCGACATTGCTTTGTTCCGTCTTAACTGCCGCTCCGGTTTGGGCAAATGCGGATCCACTGAGCAAGAGCATCGCAACTCCCAATGATGCGGCTATCGGCTTCCATTTCATGTTCAACACTCCTTAGATCGGTTTTTATGTGATCCCTACCCTCATGTCCCAGTCTAACCAAAAATTGTGGAATAATTGTGGAAAGGTTGCAGGAATTTGGTAGGATTAAGATGCAGCAGCATGAAGAGGAGATTCTCGCTCAAGAAGGACCTATTTTGCTGGTCAAAAATAAATATCCCACCCTGGAAGACACATTTCAAACCGTAGTAATCGAGACCGACGATTGCGACTCGGAACTGTCAACCTATTCAAGAGAACATCTTCATAAACTGATTCGCTTCGGCGTTGAAAAGTGGTTGGAAATGGAAGCATCCGGGGAGTTTACATCGGTCATCTTTTATAAAAATCACGGACCGCTTTCCGGAGGCTCGATTCATCACCCTCATATGCAGATCGTCGGGCTAAAGCATATCGATTATCGACAGCATGTGAGGGCGGAACATTTTGAAGGCTTGGTCATTGACAGACGAAATGGGGTCGAGTTTAACATCTCAACTGCTCCACGGATGGGATTTTTTGAATTCAATGCCAGGCTGCCCGAAATGGGGCAATTGAATCAGATGGCCGACTATATCCAGATAGCTGCCCGCTATGTGCTGAACCACTTTAATAAAAATTGCAACAGCTATAACCTATTCTTCTACCAAATCGAAGGCCGGATTTTCGCCAAAATAGTCCCCCGCTTTGCTGCTTCCCCGCTGTTTGTAGGCTATTCGATCCCGCAGGTGTCGGACCGACTGGAGGAAGTGGCAAGGGACATACAGGGGAAGTATTTGCCCGCTTCACAACTGACAAGATAAATTCAAACGCTCCCGGAGAATCCCCCGGGAGTGTGTCACATCAATTTATGGAGAAAGCGCCCAATAACCGTTTGCCCTGCTGAAAAGCTTCATACACCTGGATCTTCGTGCCCGAACTGCTGTATCGTGACCAAGTAAGATTATTGAAAGTGATATACTGGTCACCGTCACCGAGAACCGGAACAGCTGCATTTGTGCTGGTTCCGACAGCATACCGGGTTTGCGCCACCGATTGACCGTTTCCGTCCACAACTTCAAAAATCAGTTCGGTTGCGTTGGGAAATGCATTGACATTGTCGGTTTTAGAGGTTTTCACATGGAGCTTGTACACCTGTGTGTAGGCTTTGTAATCGTAACTCCATGAACTAATTGAACCCAATTGAACCTGATAAGGTACCAAGTCAAAAGTAGGCGTGTCGTATCCCATATAAGAGGTACCGTTGGCTGCGGAACTCTGTAAAGGAACAGTTGCCCAAGGCTTAATCTTAGCCGGATACGTACTAAAATCAACCTTTGTAAGCTGGAACGTCAGATCGCTTTCCGCGACCCCTTTGGGCACAGTTGTGTAATACTGAAGAACGCGGGTCGTTTTGGGATCAATTTGGTAGTCGGACCCCTGCGGCACGTAAAGAGTTCCAGTGTATTGCGTACCGTCGCGATGGGTGAACGACGATTGGTAAGCTCCGAAACTGAACGGCTTCGTATCATCGTTTCGGACAGCAACCGACACCTTGACCAAGTTTGTATCTCCCGTGTCATACAGTACGGAATTCAGCGGTGTGAAAGTTACAGGCACGTTCTGTTCCGGTCGGGCAGACTGCCCTATCGGCAACGCCGGAGCTGAACCAACCACCGGTTTGCTGCCGATAAAGACGGTGCGGGTTGTCCCTTCCCATTCCACAGGGTATCCTAACGCCTCCGACACATATCTCACAGGGACATAGGTAGTTCCTTGATATTCTAAAGCTGCAGGCACTTGCGCAATCCCGTTCCAGAAGCTTCCGCCAGCCGGCGTTTTATCAACGCCGTTCATCATCAGCTTGACGTTTGAAATCGCCACCTGCAAACTTTCCGCCCCCGCGACAATCGGGGCAGTGGCTACACTGCCGGCAGCCATTCCGCATAGCAACCATAATACCGGTTTTTTCATTGGATTTCCCTCCATCTATTCATAACGCAGTGCTTCAATAGGCTCCAAGCGAGCCGCTTTTCGCGCGGGGAATACCCCAAACACGATGCCGATCAGGCCGGAGAATCCAAACGCTGTCAGGACGGCGCCGATCGAGAGTGTGGTCGCAAAATTCATCACCCGCCCCAACCCGAACGATCCGACCGCGCCGAGAATAATTCCGATGATGCCGCCGATTAAACTCAACACAATCGCTTCGATCAAAAACTGCACCAGCAGATCCCGCTGTCTGGCTCCCAACGCTTTCCGGATCCCGATTTCCTTTGTCCTCTCCGTTACGGATACCAGCATGATATTCATCACACCAATCCCGCCGACGATGAGAGAGATCGCGGCTACACCGCCCAGAAACAGCGTCAGAGTCTGTGTAATTCCCTGCGATGCGCTGAGAATGTCAGCCTGGTTCGTGATCATAAAGTCATCCGGCTGATTTGCTGTAAGATGGTGGGCTTTCCGCAAACTTCTCCTGACTTCAATACTGGCCTGCTCCATTTGATCAGCCGATTTTGCCTCTATTAAGATGTTTCGAACATTGTCAGTCCCAACCAATCGCTGTCTTGCGGTTTCAATCGGTATCAAGATCGTGTCATCCGTGTTCTGAAGGCCGCTGCTGCCTTTACTTTCCATCACGCCGATGATTTGGAAGGGAATTCCATTGATTCGAATCGTCTCTCCCACGGGGTTTACGTCTGCGAATCCAAACAGATTTTGCACCACCGTCGTCCCCAGAACAGCGACTTTGGCTGCACCGTTCTGCTCGTTCTCATTAAAAAATCGGCCAAACTGTGTATTCGCAGCCCGTACTTGCAAATAATCGGTCGTTGTTCCCGTAATTTGGGTCGTGGTGTTGCGCTGTTGATAAACCACTTGCACGGACCGCGACGTAATAGGTGCAACCCCTTGTATGGCGGGGGACGATTCTTGAATGACAGCCACATCGCTTATTTTCAAAGTGTTCGAACTTCCGACTCCCATGGAGACACCGCCCGAACTGGCCTGTCCCGGCTGCACGATCAGCAAATTCGAACCCAAGCCTTGGATTTGATTGGTCACATAGGAGGTTGCACCTTGCCCGATCGACACCATGACGATAACGGAAGAGATCCCGATAATAATCCCCAGCATTGTCAAGGTGGATCGCAATTTGTTTGCAACCAAACTCTGCAGAGACACCCTGATAGATTCGTAGAAATTCATGCGGTCCCCCCCTTTGCGCTCATCACAAAGCGGCGGTTCGATACCCTACTGTCACTGGCAATTCCGCCATCCCGAAACCATACAATCCGCTTGGTATGCTCGGCGACATCCGGTTCATGCGTAACGATGACAACCGTATGCCCCATCTCATTTAACTCTTGAAAAATGGCCAGGATCTCCTCGGTAGTCTGACTGTCCAAGTTACCGGTCGGTTCATCCGCCAGAAGGATCGCCGGATCATTCACCAACGCTCTGGCTATCGCTACGCGCTGCTGCTGACCGCCGGATAATTCGTTCGGGCGATGATTCATCCGATCGGCCAATCCCACGATCTCTAAAGCGCGAATCGCTTTTTCCCTGCGAATGGCAGCCGGAACCCGAGCGTACAGCATCGGCAGCTCCACATTCTCTAACGCAGTATTGCGCTTCAACAAATGGAAGGATTGAAAAATAAACCCGATTTTTCGATTGCGAATGGCTGCCAACTCATCATCTGTTGCCATGCTGATATTGATTCCATCAAGGACGTACTCTCCCGAGCTCGGCTTGTCAAGACAGCCCAATACGTTCATCATAGTCGATTTTCCGGACCCGGAAGGTCCCATGATCGAGACGAATTCCCCTTTTTCAATATGGAGATCCACTCCTTTCAAGGCGTGAACCTCCACATGCCCCGTGCGATAAATCTTGTGAAGGTCGCGTAATGTAATCATCAATGCACCCTCCCTTAACGGTTCCGTCCGCCGCTGCCACCGCCGCCGAAGCCTCCGGCACCCCGCCCGGCGCCGCTGCCAAAAGGATTGCCTTGCACACTCGATTGGGGGGCCGACTTTGTGCCAAGTACGATTTTTTGTCCTTCTGTCAGCCCGCTGCGGATCTCCACAGACGTTCCATCGTCTAGGCCGGTTGTGACATCGGTCGGGACAGGATTCTCCGAACCGGATTTATAAACAAGAACCGTCCGTTTATTGCCGACACCGCGGATGGCTTCACTCGGAACCGTCAGGACTTTATCCCGTTTTTCAATCAGAATTTTTGCCGATAGGCTTTGGCCGATCATGAGACCTGAAGTGTCACCGGTAAACGAGAGTGTGACAGCAAATGTAGTTACATTATTCTGGGTGGTTCCGACAGGCGCAATTTGCAGAACGGAAGCTTCAAACCGCTTCCCCGGCAAAGAGTCGGCAGTAACAGTTGCTGTCTGCCCCACTTTCACCAAGCTGATGTCCGCTTCGTCAACCGGAACGACCAGCTGGGGAGCGGAATCGGTTGATTGCAGAGACAGCACCGCTGCCGTTCCTCCTATTTGTTCCCCTTCATGCGGATTCACCGCAGTCACCACACCGTCAAACGGGGCGATCATCGTTGCTTGCGCCAGGTTGTTCTCCGAAGTTGCCAAAGCGGCTTGGGCCTGCTCTACAGCTGCTTGCGCCTGTGCCAGGTCGCTTGCGGTGGGCGGCTGTTTTTTGCTGTTTAATTGGGTTACGGCGGAGTCATAAGCTGCTTGTGCCGTTCGAAGCGCATTTTCAGCGGTCATGAGTTGTGTCTGCGCTTGCGTTGTATTCGACTGAGCGCTTATGGCGGCAACATAATTTTTATTTGCCTGATCGAGCTGAGCCTTCGCCATTGCGATCTGCACCGAGTCACCCGTTTTGCTTACCGTATCATAATGGGTTTGGGCCAACGAGAGCTGATTGGCCGCCCCTTGGACCTGGTTTTGCAAATAGCTGGAATCAGCATTTTGCTTGGCAAGCTCAAGATTTCGCTTAGCATTTTCCAGATCCGCCTGCGCACGGGTGATCTGGGATTGCAGGCTGGCCAAATCCCCCTCCGACAGACCTTGCTGCAGAGAATTCAGTTTGGCCTGGGCACTTTTCAGGTTAGCTTGTGAGGACGCCACCTGGTTGAGCAAGACCGATTTGTCCAGTTCGGCCAGCACCTGGCCTTTTTTTACCGTGTCGCCTGCTTGAACTTTGAGGCTTGCTATGCGTCCGGCCGTGCCGAAGCTCAAATTGACAATACTCTTGTTTTGAAGGGTGCCGGTGGCGGTAACGACTTTTGTTACGCTGCCGACCTTGGCTTCCCCAATCAGAAAATTGCTGGCAGCCGAGGCGGAAGATCTTTTGGCATAGGCGTAATACCCTCCACCGCCGCCCAACACGAGAACTGCGACACTTGCGATCAGAATCATTCTTTTCTTGCCCGTCACTTGTTTACCCTCCTATCATCGAATTCATAGATCATAGGATAGCATCTGTTTATGAACAGAAGATGAACAGATCAAGCCAACGGCAAAGTGAATTTGAATTCTGACCCTTGTCCCGGTTCGCTTTGCACATGAATACTGCTTTCATGCAGATCCAATATATGTTTGACAATGGATAGACCGATTCCGGTACCGGCTTTTTTTGATCTCGCTTTATCCTCTTTATAAAAGCGTTTCCAAATGTACTTAATGTCTTCAGGTTTGATACCGACACCGTAATCCCGGACTGACACGACGGCCCGGTCCATTTTTTTCAACGTGATGACCACAGTCCCCCCTGCAGGAGAAAACTGAATTGCGTTTTGGATCAGATTGACCATCACTTGATCAATCCGGTCGGGATCGGCAATCACCTCAATTTCCTGTTCATCGTCTTTCAGCAATCGGACTTGAATCTGGTGTTTGAGAAACTCCGGTTCCAACCGGGCAATCACTTTTCGAACCTGTTCCGTTAAATTAAACGGAACGGGGTTGATATTCAGCTGCCCCGCCTCCATCCTTGCCATATCCAACAAATCATCGACCAGTTTCATCAGTCGTTCCGTTGCTTCTTTCATGATCAAAAGATAATGCTGCTGCCGACCAGGCGGGATTGTACCGTCCAAAAGAGCTCCCAAAAATCCATGAATCGAAGTAAGCGGAGACCGCAAATCGTGTGATACGTTGGCGACAAAATCCTTCCTCATCTGCTCAATGC
Organism: Effusibacillus consociatus; assembly: GCF_042652925.1. NCBI lineage: Bacteria > Bacillati > Bacillota > Bacilli > Caryophanales > Alicyclobacillaceae > Effusibacillus > Effusibacillus consociatus. Next base: position 20,426 of record NZ_JBHSHC010000096.1, on the reverse strand, counting down.
CGGATAGTTCCTGTGCCATGTAATTCATCGTGGCCCCAAGCTGTCCGATCTCGTCTTGCTTTTTCACCTTCACCCTTTGGCTGAATTTCCCCTTCGCAAATTGCAAAGCTACCTGATTCATTTCCCTTAACGGCGCCGTGATTTTTTTTGACACATAAAAAGTGCAGATTCCGGTGATTGCAAGGGTAATTACAATTCCCAACAGCAGCAAGTACTTGACTTGATTGAAATCCCTTTCAAACCCGTAAGAAACCATGACCAGCACTTTTTCCTGCATCGGAACCGTTCCCTTGACCGGCTGCGCCATTAAGATTACACGTCGCTCATCCTGCTCCAGTTTACGAATGATTTTGTCCCCGCGTAAAGCTGCCTGCACAATCTCGGGATCCAAGGTAAAAGCACTGTCGTTTTTGCCGGCTTGATACATCAATTTCCCGGTTTCATCATATAAATAGACAACCCTATCCTGCTTGGCAATGCTGAGTTCGAGCGAGGAAATCAAAGTCTCCCGGCTCCAGCCTTTTTGGTACGCGGTTTCAATGTATTGCACAACGATTTTTGCTTGATTCGAAAGCGAATCTTGATGTCTTTGGCTTATGTTATTTTGAAACAACCAGAAAGAAACAACGCTGAACAGGGAAAACGAAAGAAACAAAATCACCACGTATGTGATGAACAGCTTGAAAAAAATGCTTCTCACCTGGATCAATCCGACTTCACCTCAAATTTGTACCCGATTCCCCTGATCGTTTTCAGTGACCATTGTGTGTGGTCGCCCAATTTTTCCCGTATCCGCTTAATATGGACATCCACCGTTCGCGGATCGCCATGAAAATCAAATCCCCAAACTTTATCCAATAATTGCTGACGGGTGAAAACCTGGTTCGGGTAAGTGGCAAAAAAATAGAGCAGTTCCATTTCTTTTGGCGGCAGCGTGAACTCCGTTCCCCGGCAGATCACATGATACTGATTGGGATCTATCCTTAAGGAGGGAAATTCGATCACTTCTTTCGTTTCCGGCAATTGATTGCCCCTGCGCAAGACGGCCTTAATGCGAGCCATCAGTTCCTTGGGATCAAACGGTTTCACCATGTAATCATCCGCCCCGAGGTCCAATCCTTTAATCCTGTCGTAGCTCTCGCCTTTGCCAGTCAGCATGATAATCGGGGTAGGCTTGTCTGCCCGAATGCTTTTGCACAACTGCCATCCGTCCATTTCAGGCAGCATGATGTCCAGTATCACCAAATCGGGAGTTTCGTCAAAAAATCTTTCCAACCCTTCCATACCATCATAGGCGGATATCATCTGATAGCCGTTTGTTTCCCCATATAATTTGATTAACTCACAAATATGCGGATCATCATCTATGACAAGGATTTTGATTTGTTTCATCAACCCATCGCACTCCCGTATCCAAAAGTAGGCAACTGTATCATATCATCTGTTTATGAACAGGAGATGAACGATCCTCAAACAAAGCGGAAGCAAAATACAAAAATGGAGTGCCGGAACTCAAGTCGGTTCGCACTCCATTTCTCGTGTTATTCTTTTCTCCGCTTATACGGTTTTCTCACCATATTCCGCGGTCACCGTAGTATAGATTCCGCCGCGGACGTTGAATTTGCCAACCACCTGCATGTAGCGAGGCTCCAGAGCCTTCACCAAATCATTCAGAATCAGGTTGGTCACGTCCTCGTGAAAATGTCCCTCGTCACGGAAGCTCCACAGATAAAGCTTCAGCGACTTCAACTCCACAATGGAGGGGCCTGGAATGTACGAAATTTTGATTGTCGCAAAATCGGGTTGACCGGTTTTTGGACAAAGTGCGGTAAACTCCGGGCTTTCGATTTCCACCATATAATGCCGATCCGGATGCGGATTCGGAACGATTTCAAGTTCTTTTGACGGACGAGTTGACATGGAAGATCCTCCTTCTTTATGGATACCTATACCAGAATAGCGAAGGTTCTTTCCTTGGTCAAGGCATTAATACGTCCGCTGCATCGGATCGTTCAGCCCTCGCGAATAGGGGTCCGACATCACTGTCGTATCCGGGGATCGATTCTCATAGTCCAAAAGCAGCTGTGACAAATGGTCAACATGCTGCTTCAATTCGTTTCCAAGCTGCTTCATTTGTTCGAGCTGTTGCACCGTTTGCTGTTCAATCGGCATCAGATTTCCGACAGCACCAAACGTATTCGGGTTCGCCTGATCCTGCATCATTTCTACATTGCTTTGTTCCGCCCGCGCCAGAGATCCCATCATTTGACGGAGCATATTCACTTCAATTTGCAGTTTGGTAAGCTCACTTCGCAGTTGTGCAACGTTGGCTTCCATTCGCAGATCCCTCCGATTCAAAATTCCCTTCTTACAGTAACCAGCCGCAAAGAGAAGCATGCATATTTCTACCATGCAAAATAAAAAATAAGCGCGTGATAGAGACTGAGCACAAGCCGCTCCAAGGGGGATAACCGATGCAATACGACAGCACCGATTTGCAGTCAATCGCGAACGAACTCCAATCCGTTCAGCAGCAGGTCAATCAACTGCGCTCCATGGCGGAACAGATTGGACTGCAGGAGCAACAAAACTACATGCAGCTGCAATACTCAGCGAACAGCCCGGAACTGAACCAGATGAGGGTTGGGGAACAACAGGCATCGATTCTTTTGCAAAAAATACGGGATCTTTGTGATCACGCCAACCAGCATATTGCGGTGATCGCAAATCAGATTGTCCAAGGAGCGAATCCGCAGTGGTCGCCACAGGCAACCGATTCAAGAATTACCGGGGCTCCCGGGCAAACCCTTTCTGATCCCACCAATGAATACAGACCGGATCCCCAATATACAACCTACCCGTACGGTCGTTCCACAACATAAAGGGGGAAAACCACAAAATTCGCCATTTGCCGTTTTCACTCGGAGTTTTTTCGGAAAATTTCCAGGAGGGGAGCCGCTCCCCCTCCCCAACTCAAATTCAAACGTCTTGACTCCGAACTGCTGCATAAAAATATGGACCCGCTGTTGATGTTTCCACAGCCTCACTCGCTTGCTCCTCCTCCCGTAACCATCGTCCCGACAAACAGGAACACATGGGCCGTTTTTGTTCGCCGAACTCTCATTCGCCTTGCATACAGCACTCCTCCCAAGCCTGTCTATCAGAAGGATATGCATCGCAATGCTTGTCTTATTTGCTTGGAAGGAGCCGCCGGATGAAAGAAGCCGGCCCGCTTCGGACCGGCTTCTATATATCAACACACCGGGGAACCGGTATGTACCAATACTTTATTCGAGTTTCCATGCGATGGTTCTAGGAAAAATACACTTATACGTTGGCACAGACCTGGTTACAATGATACAATGGACAACGTACATCGGAACGGCAAAAGAAAGAGGGTTAAACATGAAGTTCAATCTTGATGAAATGGGCATTAAAGAAATTCAAAACCTAGCGAAAGAACTCCGGATTCCTCCTTCCTACAAAGAGGGCGGCGTACGGTTTCGTAAAAATAAAGCCCAACTTGTACGAGACATTAAGCGCGCCATGCGGAAACAGGGTGAAATCGCTGCCCAGTAAAAAAAGAGTGTTGGCACTGGAGCCGACACTCTTTTGTATTTCGAATCCGAATCATTACGATTCAATACGTTTTTCCAATTTGGAAAACCTGCGTTCAATTTCCAAACGCTGCAAATACTTTTTCAGTTCCACGTTGCGGTCGTCCCGCTGTGCTTCGTCTTTCCTTTTTTGCAATCCGTATATTTTATCCGTCATCTTCATCCCTCCTTTTCCGATTTTGAACAAAAACCCCGCGGCAGCTGCCTACAGGGAATCACGACACCGCTTGTAAATGTAATTATAGTTTACACGATTCGATTTAGCAAAGGACGTTTGAAGTCCCTATTATGAGGATTTTAAAGTGTTAGCGCGTATTTTCAGAATAAACAGGTATCTGTACAGATGACGGGCGGGTCAAGTCATGATACAGCCGAATATACACAGTCTCTTTATCCGGCAGGAAAAATGGGGTATCGCTTGGCGACAATTCCAATTCAATCGTATGTCCCGCCTGAAATACATGGTGAGTATGAAATAAATCAAAAGTCACTTCTGTCGGAACAGTGATACCGGTGTCGCGAGCTCGCGTCGCTCCCCGGGTGACCAAGGTTCTTTGTCCATTCGCAGCCACATCGAAGATCCGGGCAGTAATCATCGCTTTCGGGTTTGCAGATGCGATCCACAAGGAAAGATGGATCGTCCCCATCACAACCGTATCTTGCGTCAGTGGATTCATTCGGTACCTTAATGACGCCGGAGCGGAATTTTGCTGCAGGGTATCTGCCCCTGTTCTGACCGCCGGAGAGAGTACACTCCCCACAATCGCATCATCCTGCACCCCTGTAACCGGATTGTTGACCATCGTTTCCGGTTTTGTAGAAACGCTTTCATTCAAGAGAAGAGTAGGCGCAAAGTGCATTTTCAATGGCTTGATATTCGGCCACGCAGCCATCGGGCGAATATGTTTGGGCAGGTCTGTCGCAGCGTTTCTCCGGTTCTCGGGTGGAAATTGATAAGATTGGCCGGATGGCCAGGTTTCAGTTCCAATCAGTACCCGATAGTCCTTTTTCATGATCCCATTCTGCTCGCCTTTTAGCCAGTAATTGAACCAAGCCAGAACTTGAGTGACAACAAAATGAATTTCATCCTGATTGTTGAGGCTGGCTCGCGGATGTCCAAAACCGCCGGCATACAGCTTAAGATTTGGATTCTGGCCCTGCAGAACGTCAAAAAGTGTGGTGACCTGTTCAACGGGAAACAGTTCATCCTTCCAGGCCTGAAGCGCATAAATCGGAACCTTGTACAGCCTCTCCGGATGGTGGATAACGGATCGAAGAGCGGTTTGCTGTTTAAAATCCGCCTTGTTGACACCTGATGCTCCCTCCACAAGCCAGGTGGGCAGATCCGGATTATAGTTCTGCTTATCGGGCTTGTAGCCTCCGGCAAAGAGGGCTAAGTCATACGAGGCTTTCATCACGTCATCGGGATACAAAGCGGATGTCAGGTCACTCCAGCCCATGATGGGAGCGATTGCTTTCACTTTCGGTCCGACATACCCGGGTTCGTTCGTATAGGCAGCCAGAAGGAACGATTGGCCTCCCCCGTAGGAAATACCGCTGGCTCCGATTTTATCGGCGTTTACATGGAAACGATCAATCAGATACTGCATTAACTCCTTGAGATCCTGCATTTCCCGAGGACCGGCAAGCGTTGTCTTGCCCCCGGATTTGCCGAATCCACGACAATCATACGTCATTACAACGTAGCCGTTCTGAGCAAAGCCCGGAGCAATGGAGTTATACGTACTGCGATCTCCTCCCCAACCGTGAATCAGGATCACAGCGGGCCATCCCCCAGCCGGTTTCTGTCCGACCGGATTGTAGATGGACGCCGTCAGATTGATTCCGTCACTCATGGTGATGGAAGTGTGAACCGGTTCGATCACGGCAGCCACTGCCGCTGTTTCGGAAGCTGAAGCGGTGTGTACCTGCCAGGCGGGAACGACAATCAGTGCCAACAAAAGCAAAAGCACGGCAACATTCTGCAATCCTTTTCTCATCAAGATTCTCCTCACCGAAATGGTTTTCATTGCATCAGTTTAGAAAGAAATAAGGAAGCTCGACTTTGAGCTTCCTCTGTTTCTTCTTGTTGGTTTCCTATATCTATTTTGAATCTTATTTTGGTGGAATGGAGATCTCTTGCGACTGATCGGGAGTTGTGATCTGGATTGTAGCGCCAGAATTCGTCCCTCCGAGACCGATCGAATAAGTTCCTTTGTCTGGAAGGGTAACCGAGATTTTCGTTGAGCCTGAAAAAGACTGGGATCCTCCGCCGGGATTCGGAGAACTTGGCGGTGTTGGCACTTTCGGGAGTTGATTGCCTCCTTCTCGCAGCTTCGTCTGAAGCTCGCCAAGATTTTTCTCGAGATCTTGCTTGCCCTGCTCCATTCCCTGCTTGAGCTTATCGGCTCCACCCTGTAAGGGGTTGTCCCCGCCGGACGGAGGCTGCATTTTTTTGAGTCCCTCTTCAAGCTGTGCCTTCCCTTTGTCCAATTCCGCTTTCAACTTATCGACCGCTTCCTGCAGCGGGTTCTGTCCGCCAGAGGGCGGCTGCATCTTTTTGAGTCCCTCTTCAAGCTGTGCCTTCCCTTTGTCCATCTCCGCTTTAAGCTTATCGACCGCTTCCTGCAGCGGGTTCTGCCCACCGGACGGCGGCTGGGCTTTTTTGAGGCCGTCCTCAATCTGGGCCTTCCCTTTTTCCAATTCCGCTTTCAGCTTATCGATCGCTTCCTGCAGCGGGTTCTGTCCACCGGAGGGCGGCTGGACTCTTTTGAGCCCATCCTCAAGCTGCTTCTGCCCTTTCTCCAACTCCGCTTTCAGCTTATCGATCGCTTCCTGCAGAGGATTCTGTCCACCGGACGGCGGCTGAAGTTTTTTCAATCCGTCCTCAAGCTCTGCTTTTCCTCTGTCCACCTGATCCTTCAGCTGGGCGGTCGGCGACGAGCACTTGCAGGGCTCCTCCGTACTGGAAGCGGTTGCGTACGCTGCAATAGGTATCGCTACAACACCTGCCGCGATCAATCCGATTGTAATTTTTCTTTTCATCCTGTAACCCTCCCCGTTTCAATGGAAAATGAAATTATGATGCAGCTTTGGCAGCTGGAATCAATAACGCTCTGTCAATTCCGGACGGTATTTCACTAAACATTCTTCGGTTCCGGTTCGGATCGACTCGTGAGCCTCCACGGCTGCTTCCTCGACCCAAGGGAACGACCAATGATCTTTTTTGACGTCGGAAAAATGTTGTTTCACAGGAACCTCCCCATCTGCAAGCGGACCGCGCTGGAACGCAACACAGAACATTCTGGCTGCCACTTGACGTTCTGTCGCGTCATCCGGCATGAATTTGTTGTCTCCCATTCCGCTGACGAAACCTAACGACCTCGCCGTAGCAATCATATCTGCTGCCCAATGATGACCAGTATCGGAAAAACCGGTCTGGCCGGGCATTGGTTCGATGCCTCTTACCTCAAGAACCAGGGCCACCAGTTCCGCCCGGGAAATCGGCTCATCCGGATGAAAGGTGCCGTCCGGATATCCTTTCATGTAACCCGCCTTGGTCACACTGGTGATGTAACGATACGCCCAGTGATTTGACGACACGTCCTGGTAGGGTTTCTCAAGCGGAGCGTCATATTTAAGCTTTTTCACTTTGGCTACCACAGTCGCCGCTTCTGCTCGTGAAAAAGAGCGCTCCGGGTAAAACTTCCCATCCGGGAATCCTACCATAAAGGGCTGGTGAATTTCGCTCTCCTCCCCAGGAAGATGCCCAGGGAGAGGCCCGATTGATCCTCCCACGTCTCCGCCAACCTCTCCGGATCCCCCGCTTTCCTGCGTGAACTGAGGTGGAATCAAATTCTGCAGGCTTGGAGTCTGGGCTTGCGACACCGATGCCGGCAGAAGCATGGTGCAGACGAGCAGGGTTGCACAAGCCAAAGTACTCGAAACAGTTTTCATGGACCTAAACATTGTAATACCTCCCCCACAAACAAATTTCATAAATGTTCAGATATCCATTCCTCTTATAGGGTTCTTAACTGACTAGTCAGTTTTTGGGGGTTGGATTTTGTATTTTTTTGCAATATTTTGTCGATCAATATGCAAAAAATAAACGGATTAGCCTGTTTCACCAATCCGCGTTTCAACATAAGAATTCGGTTGACTTTTTAGACATGCCGCAATCGAAACTCCATTCCGAAAGGATGAATCTCAAACCAGGGCACGTGTGACGATTCCTGATCAAAGGCCTCCATAAAATCCGCTTCCTGATCGAACGCTTCCTGTTCCATAGAGGCGGCTGTTTCTTCAATCGACTGCTCCGCAAAGGACTGCCCCTCAAACAAGCTTGTTCCCAATTGATTGAAAAGCATGATCATGCGATTCAGAATTTGTTTTTGTGTAAAGCCTGCCTGTTCGCATTTGGCTGCAAACTCGATGGCAATTCCCGTCTGAATTCGGGTTTGAACCGCCTTCAATTCGCCCCCCATTTCCATTGTCTCGTCGAGCAGCGTGTCTGTTAACATGCTGGGGCCCAGTTCGTTGAAGAGCACAATCATGCGATTCAGAATTTGCTTCTGTGTAAAGCCTGCCTTTTCGCACTGGGTGGCAAACCCGGCAGCAATCCCCGCTTGAATTCGTGTTTGAACCGCTTTTTCCTTCTCCTTCAATTCCACCACCATATTCATCCCCCCGAAATTGATCCTATCCCTATATTTCGCTACTTCGGCCGGGAATTTCCTTTGGAGAATCTGTAACCTTATTAGAAGTTTTGTCGAAGGCCACGAAGGACAATGTTTGAAGTTTTTGCGGGTGCAGAGAGATGGAGAGGAGTGAAAATGATTCAAACGCCCTGGCGATGCGGACAGATCAGTATGTATTGTTTCATGGGGATGCAAGGTTATCAGTCTAATTTTAATGCCATATTCACTAAATTCTTATCTTTGCGGCCTAAATAAATGAAATCATACTTCTTGTAGAATTCAACGGTGCTATTTAACGATTCGACCGTCACAAAATTACAACCGCTTATAATCGATATTTCATAAATGACTTTAATCGCTTCGATCAAAAGGTATTCTCCGTTCCTTTTACCCCGGTATCTAGAATCCACCCCTAAATAATGAAGTTTTACTGCTGGAAAGTATTTAAATTCCGGAAGGGCCCATTCGTTCTTTACGACCTGTTCTTCTCTTATTTGTACATGATCGTTATATAACGTAAAATACCCGACTAAATTCTGATGATCATCAAAATAAAGTCGAGTAATAGCAGGCCCCAAATGTTGTAAGTTTATTGCATATTCTTTAAGAAAAAGCTCAACACCAACTTCATCTTCGCATCGGAAAACGTCAATTAATTCCTTATGATCCTCATTAAGATATTGAAAAGTAAGCACTAGTTCTTACTTCCGCTCCTTAGCGGGTTTATGTTTTTTCAATAATGCTTTTAAGTGCGAACGTTCAGGAGTTTGTGTTTTTCCTAATGCGTAATTAAGAAATTTTTTCTCTTGAGCTTCATCTTCGAATTCAACGATTGTAGGACGAATAGGCTTCACATGTGCTATCATGTTTTTACGTCCTCCTTCCCCCTGCGTCATAATTCATCCCTCCTAGTCCTAGCATCGGTTAGAAAAGCCTACGCTATACTTGGAACGGTTAGAACTAGTGACGTCCCTCTTCTCCAAATCTACTTTTTGTATTTTTTAAACTACACGTTTTTGTATTCTTTATACTACATGTTCGACAGTTAAGTGTAAACACCTTTTTGAAATTTCTGCAACAATAGCACTCATTCGGTGGTGACAAGGACCAAGCCGAGCCGGTCTTTTTTTAATGGGATTATCAAAATCTAGTGGTTATCTGCTTCCTCCCTTGGCAATCCTGTGTATTGGAAGGAGTGGATCCCGATGCGCAAAAAATACTCTCTCTTCTTGCTGCCCCTCTGTTTGTGGTTGACGGTGATTTTCACCTTTTCGTCCCAAACCTATCACCAGCAAAGTATTCAGCCGTTGTTACGTGAACACTTCTCCCATGAATCAGTTCGCGACCTGCTTCCCGATATCAGGTTTCAGTACCATCAATCGACCATCGACATAAAAAAAGACCCGATCAAATCCATCGAGTTCTTCGTTCGAAAGACTGCCCATGTACTGCTGTATGGGATATTGGCCGTTCTCGCGTACCTCACCCTCCTGCCTGCTGAAAAAGGGGTTTTGGCAAAGGGGACACTGGCTCTTCTAACCGTAGGAGTTATCGCATCCCTCGATGAGTGGAACCAGGCACGAAACTCTTTTCGGACGGGGGCATTGGAGGATGTGCTGCTGGATTGGATCGAGGGATGTTTGGGACTGGCGTGCTGCTTACCCATCTGGATAGGACAGGCCGGCCATCCGCGCGATCCTTGAAAGAAGGCATTTTGAAGGTCTTATTTAGAGTTTTCGAACCCCAAACTGCCAACAAACGTCGGACAGCCCCGTCCCATCTAAAGAGTATCTGTTTCTGACTGACGCAACTCAATCAGAAGATCCTCGATCTCTTGTGGGTTCACTTTGCCTTCTTGAATCAGAAAGTTCACGGCCTGTTCCATGGTTTGCATGCCATATCGCACGCCCGTTTGGATCAGATTCTTGATCTGATGCACTTTATCCGAACGGATCAGGTTTGAAACAGCAGTCGTGTTCACAAGCACTTCAACAGCGGCCACCCGTCCGATTCCGTTCCTGTGCGGTAACAGCTTCTGCCCGTATATGGCGACAAGGACATTGGCCAGTTGATTGCGAACCTGGGTTTGTTGATTGGATGGGAATACATCGATAATCCGGTCAATTGTCTGAGCCGCATCCGGTGTGTGCAGTGTCGCAAAGACCAAATGTCCTGTCTCGGCAGCAGTAATAGCCGTCGAGATAGTTTCCAGATCACGCATCTCTCCAACAAGAATCACATCTGGATCCTCGCGAAGTGCCGCACGCAGTCCGGTGGAAAATGTCCCAGTATCGACTCCGATTTCGCGTTGTACGACAATGCTCTTTCGATGGGAGTGCAGATATTCAATCGGATCTTCCAGCGTAAGGATGTACCGTTCCGCCGTCTGATTAATCCGATTGATCATGGCAGCAAGCGTAGAGGACTTGCCGCTGCCGGTAGGTCCGGTGACAAGCACCAGCCCATGGCTCTTTTTAATAATGTCCTTAGTGACAGAAGGCAGTCCAAGTTCCTCCAGGGTCGGGATGTCAAATTTCACTGTTCGCAAAGCCAATGAAATGGTGCCCCGCTGGCGAAAAACATTGATTCGAAACCTTGCGACACCCGGCAATGAGTATGAGCAATCATACTCCCCCTTCCTGTCGAAGATCTGCCATGCTTCTTCCCGAAGAATTTCCCTCGCAAGTTTCTGGCACTCCTCAACAGTCACCGGCGGCTGTTGAAGAGGTGTGAGCCGGCCATTGATTCGCAGATAAGGCGGAATACCGACTGTAATATGCAGGTCAGAAGCGCCTCTCTCCACTGTTTCCCGCAGTAACGCTTCGATTCTTGCCATTCGAATCCCTACTTCCCGCTCGATATTCGATTACATCTCACGAATGACAACCTGGAAGACCTCTTCGAGAGTGGTAAGCCCTTGAGCAGCTTTTTCCAATCCGTCCTCCAACATGTTTTTGTAACCATGCTGCTTCGCCCACTCTCGATATGCCTTTCCTGCTTGCTGCTGGCTGACCAGGGTACGTACCGGTTCTTCAAAAGGCACCACTTCATGAATGGCCAGGCGCCCCCGATATCCCGTACGGTTACAAGCGCTGCATCCTTGACCCCGCCAGAGCTGATCCGCAAAAAAGCCATGTCTGTCGAGTACTGCTGTCTCGTCAGGAAGAGGTCGATAAGCCTTCCGACATTCGGTGCAAATCTGGCGGACAAGCCGTTGTGCTACAACTCCCCGGATTGTGGAGGCAATCAAATACGGTTCAAGCCCCATATCCATCAAACGGGCGACGACGCTTGGCGCATCGTTCGTATGCAGTGTGGAAAGAACCAAATGTCCCGTTAATGCCGCCCGAAAGGCAATTTCTGCAGTCTCCTTGTCCCGGATTTCACCCACCATAATAATGTTCGGGTCCTCGCGCAGGATCGACCGCAAACCAGTCGCAAAAGTGAGACCGGCAGCCGGATTGACTTGAACTTGATTGATACCGTCAAGTTGGTATTCGACCGGATCCTCAATCGTAATCAGATTCTGTTGTTCCGTATTGAGGTGATGCAGGGCCGCATAGAGGGTAGAGGTCTTTCCGCTTCCGGTCGGTCCCGTCACAAGTACGATTCCGTGTGCCGCACTGATCATTTGCAAAAACGCCTTTTTATTAACTTCTGAAAAACCCAGTTTTTCAACTTCTGTGATTGCATTCTTCATGTCAAGCAGGCGCAGTACGACCTTCTCTCCAAAAATGGTCGGTAAAGTGGCAACACGAACATCAATCGGTCTTCCGCGGACTTGCATCTGGATGCGGCCGTCTTGCGGCAAACGCCGCTCGGCGATGTTCAAATTCGCCATGATTTTGATTCGAGCCGTTACTACCGGCTGCAGGTGTTTGGGCAAACTCAGCTGATTCATAAGAATTCCGTCAATCCGAAAGCGTACAACCACACCGGTCTGCTGGGAGTCAAAATGAATATCGCTGGCCCGTTTGTCGACAGCCTGTTCGATTAACTGATTGACCAGACGGACAATGGGAGCATCTTCGGCACGAACATGTTCTTCGACAATCTCCACCGGCTGACGATCCATGAGTACTTCGGAAATCGATCTCTTTAAGCTGTAGTACCGTTCAAATGCCCGATGAATGCTGTCCCGGGTTGCAATGACCGGATGAATCTGCAACCCGGTGGTCATCTGAATATCATCGATTGCAAAGTAATCAAAAGGATCCACCATGGCCAGGGTAAGCCGATTTTTATCCCTTTTCACAGGTAGAACATTATAACTGCGTGCAAATTCCTCCGGAACCAGCTCGATGACCGGTCTTTCGATCTCGAAGCGATCAAGGTTCATGTGCGGGATACCAAGCTGGAATTCGATTACTTCAATGAGTTGTTCCTCTGCAAGCAAGCCTCTTTGTGTCAAGATTTCACCAAGAGGCTGCTTGGTCACTTTTTGTTCGGCCAAGGCCTGTTCAAGCTGATCATCGGTAATAAGACCAAATTCAATCAACAGGTCACCAAGTCGTTTACGCGACATATCGCTCCCAGCTCCTTCCGATCCAATAACTAGGGATTTCCGAAAGCATGATCATTCCCTGCCGGCAGCACGGGAAAAGGCCATTCGACGGATGCGGCAGGTTTCGAATCCCATGGTGCCCGCGAATAGATCGTGAGTTTCAGGGTCAGCGCTGCGATCGATCCAGTTCCGGCCGATGCCCCGCCTTTTTTCTCGAAGGTCAGGTTATACTCCTTGATCCAGACAAATCGGGGCATTCGCTGCAGCTGATCGACAAATGACAACAGATCCACCGGATCCCCTTGTGCCGTTAGGGCAACTTCGAGAGCAAACACACCGGAAAGCTCAGGCGGCGGGCTGGAAAGATCCGCTTCTCCGCTGCTTCCTTGCTTCGCGGGCGGATTGGCAGCAGTACCATTCTTGGCAGGTTGTTTCTCTACGGGTTGACCTGGGGCTACTTGTACCAAAGTGACTTGACTTTGCTTGGCGGCCGTCGTCAAATCAGCGAAAAACCATCCGATTTCCCATTCAGTAGGGATGGCACGGCCCAATTTTACCAAATCGGGTGGATTTACCTTCTGCGCAGCCTGTTTCTGCAAGAGATTCATCTGCACTGTTACGGCATCCGCTCTGGCTTGGACTTCCGTGGCGATCCTCTCTTTTTGCCAGGAAAGATACCAGAAGGCACCACCTGAGAGCAGCAGAACAACGGAGATGAGCAATAGAATTTTTTGCGGGAAAGTGAAAGATGAATACATGCTGACCTTTCCTTTCTGTCCTTCTCTCCATTAGCGGGAGATGGTTACCTGAAACTCCAGCTTCTGGATGCTGTTTTGCCGTGTTGCCGACTTGACGCGGACTGCCGCAATTCTTTGATGATTCCGCAATTCATGCAAATACGTTGCAACGGATTCCATATCAGGCAGTTCGGCTTGCAAATCATAGACTGCAGTTCCGTTATAACGGGCCATTGTCAAATAGCTTGCGGTCGGCAATAGCGACGAAAGCAACTGCAGCTCCTCTTGAAAAACAGGGTGCTTGGCTGCCCATTTCTCCAACGCTTGGGCCTGCCGATCCAAATCCTGCATTTTTTGCACCTTTGCGGCCTTTTCCTGCAGCTTGGACAAACTCGCATTTTGGGTATCGAGAATTGATTGGGCCTCTTTCTGTTGGATTGAATACTGTACCCAGTTTACAATGCCGAGCAGATTCCCAAGCAGCAAAAGCCCAGCCAGAGAAGACAGTCCGATTGTCCGATAAGTAACTGAAGCAGGCTGATAAGGCAGCAGGTTAATCTGCATCGGATTTCACCCCCCTGAGTGCGGCACCCGTTGCGGATAAACTTATAACATTTAGCGGCTGGTTCAGTTGACGGTCGGCCGGCTTATCCAGGATTTTGACCGCAATATCCAACTGTGTGGCAAGACATTCCGCCAATCGTTCACCATCTGGAACATGCCCCGTCAAAAAGATCGTATCGATCGCAGTGTCCCGTTGTTTTAAAGAATACTGAACGAAGGAGATGGAGCGCTGAATCTGATAACTCAAATCCCTGGAAAATGAATCCGGATAATCGGGCTGCTGGACATAATCGTCTGCTCGTATGTCAAGCGGACGTGTCATCAACAAACATCCTTTTTTATAAAAATGGGCATCGATCCGATGGACTCCGAACTCTGCAACGATCGTCTCCGTTTCCGGAAGCTTGTCCAGTGCTTTCACTGCCCGCAGGATACTAAACCCTTTTGCCTCAATGGCAGCAAGCCGGAGTCCCGCCTCTCGAAATGCTTCCACCAAGCCGTTCACCAGATCCCGGGGGGTTGCGACCAGCAGAATCGTGTCTTCCGAATGGAAAGAAGAAGGATAAGAATCAAAATCATAAACCGGATCCGCAAATGGCAGCCGTATCTCATTTTGAATTTGAAACTGCAGCATCTGTTCCATTTGTTTGCGATTGACTTTCGGCATCGAAAGCATTCGTAAAGCCACCATGGAAGACGGAAGGCTGACGGTTATCCCTTTTTTCGGCAGGTCGTACGTATCGAACAGAGCGCTCAATTCCGAAGCAAATCGCTGGACATCGCGGATGCGGCCATTGTCGTACACGTTTTTCGAAAATGGGATTGCCGCATGGGCCATCACATCGACAATTCCAAGGCTGTCCCGAACACGAACCACTTCCACCCGATCCTCGTCCAAGCTGATTCCTATGCCGAAATGACGTTGTAGTGTGAACTGCATGCGATGCCTCCTCCAGTCAATCCGATTCTCCTGTTAATAGGACAACACCCAATTTCCAATCTGACTCACCTTAAGTCCTGTAATGGTGGGAACCCCATCCGGCGGATTCGTAACAAACTTCTCATCATGCGTGATTGTTAAACGAGCAGGTTTATCCAGGGTTTGCTCATCAAAAACCAACAATCCGAGCCCAGTACTCGTGTTTCCCCGTACACCGTTTAAAACAATATTTTTCGCTATGACACCGCCGTTAATCTGCAAGTTCGAGATGACTCCGTAAAGAGCCAAATCATCCTGCTGTGTCCATAAAAATGCGTTTAAAACAGCCGGCGAAGATTGAAATTGGTTATTGTTATACACATGAATGGAACCCTTTGCGACAATGGCGGCTGGAATCGGATTGTTCGTGTGAATATTCCGGATGGTTACATCTCCTTCTACATAAAACGTACCGTTGATCTCTACATTTCCATCGATGACCAGATCGCCGTAAATATACCAAATCCCGTTATAGGGCCCTGTACCTTGCAGGGTGTTGCTGCCAATCAAATAAGTTGTGAAGTGCTCATTTCCAAGCAGATCTGCAAGAGTGACGTAGTGATATCTGCTGTCCGTTTTTGCTTTCGTCCGAATTTCCTCTCTTTTTTTCGCAAAATCGATCTCCGGCAATGTAACCTCCTGTATTTTAGTAAGTTGAAAGCTGCCGTTCAGATAGTCTTTCGCCCTGTCGGAGTCTATCAGAATCCCCTCTTGATCCACATTGTGTTTCCCTTCAATGCTGTATTCATTGACTAATTGCACATCCAATACCGGAACGCTGATCGTTTCCTCCGGAATGTAATAAAGGGAGTGGATCGGGCTTGAAACATCTCCGGAACTGATTTTTCCATTCACTTCCGGAAAAATGGATTCTTTATAAAGTCCGAAATGAGCGAATTCATGCAGCGCCAGTTTGTTCTTTGCATAGATATCGCCGTTTATTTTCACTCCGCCATTCAACCAGATCGTGTCGCTGGCACTCATTGCGAAACGAAAAACATCCGCAAGACTTGAAATCTGAACTTTGATCCTGACGGTTGACGTTTTTCCTTGTGAAGTCCCAGTCCCCTCGATGTAGCCGGAGACAATGTAAAGCCCTTGATCCGGCTTCTCAACCTTGGGTGGGAGTTCCAAGACCAATTGGTATTGATAGGTTTCATCCGGCTTTGTGGGATCGGGGGCGGCAGGAGACCCCCGAAAATCTTTGCTGAGTGACGAAATCTCTTTAGTGACATCAGTCCAGTCTGAACTGTGCAAGTGAGCCAACCTTTGCTGCAAATCCCAATAACCCGCTTTCGCTCCCACCTCAGCCAGATATCTGGATTTTGTTTGATTCTCACTAGCCTTAACACTTTTGTGACCATTCAAGGTAACAGTTAAAAGAGCAACTCCAAGAATGGAAGTCAACAGGACAACCAGCAGGATCGTGACCAGTGCGGATCCTTTTTCACCTTTCGTTGCGATCACTGTCCTCACGCTCCCTACTGCCCCAGAAGATAGCGGGCAGATGCATCGAGTCGATACACATGACCGCGGGGCCCTTTTAACTCCAGATGAATCAGGATGCGATTGCCGGAAAGTGCAAATGCAGATCCTGCAAAATTCGTATCTTCCAGACTGACAGCCGTACCGGACGGATTCTTGAGTGTGCCCCGATACAACCGGGTAACCGAATGGTTGGTCGAATCAGGGCGAAACTCAAAAACGATTTGGTCGGAAACAACGGGAGGAGTGACAGATTCCCAAGCTGTCCGAATCTCCAATCTGCTGCTTGATACACGGACGGCGTTTTCCCCGTTTGGAGGAGTTTGTGCCTGTGTCAGGCTTTTCTGAATGTACGCCATTGCGGTATTCGCTTGATTTCGCAAATTGGTTTCTTCCGATGTTTCATGCCACACACGAGTTCCGTGCTCCAGCAGCAGGTAGATGCTCCCGATAACAATTGTAAAAATCAGCAGGGCCGCCATGACCTCAACCAGAGTCAATCCGCGATCCGACTTCATCACGAGTAACCTCCTCCCTCTATGGGTTTCCTAAGGTCCTGGAGGAACAACCAAACCATGAAGGGAGACAGAGATACGATTCTTGCTCTCAACGGTAACCGAAACACGAACAGGACCATCCAACGTGT
The DNA here is from genome assembly GCF_042652925.1 of Effusibacillus consociatus. Classification (NCBI taxonomy): domain Bacteria; kingdom Bacillati; phylum Bacillota; class Bacilli; order Caryophanales; family Alicyclobacillaceae; genus Effusibacillus; species Effusibacillus consociatus. The sequence goes on along the minus strand of NZ_JBHSHC010000096.1, from coordinate 3,194 downwards.
TGTTTGAATAGTGGAAGCGAATGATCGGCGAGAAGCCCTGGTAGGTAAGACTTGTCCAGATTCTTTGCAGAGTTGGGTCCGTCAAATCGCGTTCAATGGTTGCGTTCGGTTTGCCAGGATGATTTTTCAACGCATTATTTAACTCTGCATAATTGTTTTCCGGTAATGCAGTCCACTCTTCCAAAACGGTTTGCGCCAAATGAGTGGCCGCTAAGCGTTCATTATCCCGTACGGAAGTCGTACGGCTCTGGCTGTACGTTACCAGAACGCTTCCTGTTACCATCGACAAAATCACCACCGCCGCAAGAACCTCGACCAACGTCATTCCTTTTTCGAATGTACGGGAAAGCCCAACCCTGTTTTTCATCGGGTACCCTCACATTATAAATTCTTTAGTAGAAAAACAGATTCCAAACAGATTCGCCGAACAAATAGGAAACAAGTCCGCCCAACGCCAAAAAAGGGCCAAATGGAAGATACTCCTGTTTCGCTGCTTTGTTTTTCGTAACGACAACAAGTCCAATCAGAAGACCGATCAACGAGCTGATAAAGAGTGCCAAAATGGCCCCTTGCAAACCCACGACGAGACCAATTCCCGCCATCAGTTTCACATCCCCCAGCCCCATTCCTTCTTTGCCAAACAGATAGGGACTCAGCCACCAAAGAAGAAGCAAAAGGCCTGCCCCCAACAGGCCGCCTGCCAGATACGACCGGAACGGCTCGGAGCCTATCAACAACCTGCCCGTCAAAGCCGCACCGATCAAGGGGAATGTGAGAACATTCGGCAGGATCATTTCATGGATGTCGATCACCGCAAGCGGCAGCAGGAAACTGACAAAGAGGAGTCCAATGGCAGTTTCCCACGACCAACCAAACCGCCACGCCACCATCCCCCATAAGAAACCGGTTATCGCCTCAACCACCGGGTACTGCCAGTGGATCGGAGCTTTACAGTAGCGGCATCTGCCGAACAGGAACAGCCAACTAAAAACCGGGATCAGATCCAGCGGTTTCAAGCGGGTATCGCAGTTTGGACAATGAGAAGGGGGATGTACGATCGACTCCCCCTTTGGAATTCGGCAGGCTACGACGTTGAGGAAGGAACCAATAACAAGACCAAATAACGAAGTTAGTAATATGAAAAAACTGATGCTAGTTTCAGACATAGGCCCCTGCTTTCATTTAAAAAATCACCCCATAAGGGGACATGGTTTAATATGTTATTGTTAGCACTGCCACTGCATTGTTACCACCTGTTAACCCCACAGTATTTGCAGGTAGATTTCCGGTATAAACATGTTGGCCAGTAATGGTGATTCTCCTATTTGCTGTATCAACCGCAACAGTATAATCTGCTGTTCCTCCATCATTCCCTGTATTCCAAGGATCATCTATCTGCTGTGGCAAATATGTCGGCACCAGATCGGAAGTTGCAGCAGATTGCCATGTCAAAGCATTGCCTGTAAAATTCGGATTATCCATCATGTAACGCATGGCCGCATCCGCAATTGTCCTGAAGTTTGCCACATCTGCCCTTTCTCTTGAACTTTCAATCTGCCTATTCACCATGATATACCCAACACCCGCCACAATTACCAGAATAACCACGACCGCCAGCATTTCGATCAGCGTAAATCCTTCTTGCCGTTTCCTGCACTTCTGTTGAACCGCCTCTTCCCGCTTGACACCTTGTTCATTTTGCACTTTTGTTTTAAACATGCTGTTTCCTCCCCTTTTCCCCCATTGCATGTTATATGTACTGCCCCTGTACTCCCACCAAGGGCAGTTACCGAACAAAGTTCATCATCGTAAACATTGGCAGGTAAACAGAAAGAATAATCAGCCCCACAATTCCCGCCAGAAACAAGATCATGAACGGTTCCAACAGCGAGCCGAGTCGAGAAGACATCTCCGTGACCTCGGATTCGTAAAACTCAGCCAGATTTCCTGTCAAGCTCTCCAGTTCCCCTGTCTCTTCTCCAATGGCAACCATCTGAGTTACAATCGCCGGAAACAGAACCGGATATTTTCCTAATGCAGCAGACAACCGTTCCCCATTCCGGACACTCTGCTGAGCTTCCATCATAGCTTTGTCAAAGAGCTTATTCCCAATCGCTTTCCTGATTAACTCAAGCTCGTCCAGAATCGGTACCGCACCCGCTTCCAACGTGGAGAAGGTACGGGCGAAACGAGCAATCATACTTTTCTGATAGAGCTTGCCAAAAATCGGAATCCGCAGCTTTACCGTGTCCCAGAAAAGGCGCCCCCACTTGCTTCGAAGTATTCCTGCAATAGCCAAAACGGAAAGGATTCCGAGAATCAATACCAAATACCATCGATGAAGCAGAAAGTCGCTTATACCAAGCGTGATCTGTGTCGGGATCGGCAGTTCCACTCCCTGGGCTGCAAAAGTTTGAGTGAAAGTGGGTACAATCGACAGGAGCAGAAAAAGACTTACCCCAATCGCAATCAAGAAAACAGTTATCGGATAGGTCAAAGCCGAGATCAGTTTTTGTGAAGTGAGCAATTGACGTTCAAAAAAGGTGGCCGCCCGATCCAGCATGGTGTCCAATTGTCCAGAATGTTCTCCGGCTCCCACCAAGTTCACAAAAATCTCCGAAAACGCCTTTCGATGATGAGAAAAGGCTTCTTCCATAGACGTTCCTTGACGAATCTCCTCGCGAACCCCTTCCAATGCTTTCTTCAACGTCCGATTTTCCGTCTGGGCAGCCAGGACCTCGAGAGATTGTGTCACGGAAACACCCGCCCGAATCAACGCAGCGAACTGACGGCAAAAAGGCACAAAATCTTTCTGTTTCACCCTTCCGTAGAAAAAGGAGCTGAGGTCAATTCCCCGTTTCCGATTTGTAAAATTTATGGGTGCAAGTTTAGTCGGAAAAAGCCCCTGTTTTCGTAGTTCGGCTGAGGCTGCTGCTTGATCAGAGGCTTCTATCTGTCCGCGGAGGTTTTTTCCAGTATGATTGAGAGCCTGGTAGCGAAATTGAGCCACGTCACTCACCTCTCTAAACTGACTGACTAGTTAGTTTATTTTGTATTTTGATTATAGCCCAACGTTAATCAGAATGAAATAGTAAATTAAAAAACAGAGCATCTTCTCGAGCTCTTGTATTTGTCAACTGAAAATTCCGCCATTCGCTCATTTAATTTTCCCCCACCTGTGAAAACAGGAACTT